>CALICC010000194.1 GCA_938049325.1 uncultured Ilumatobacter sp.
CGAAGCGAGCAGCGCACCGATCGCCTCCGCATCGAGGGTCGACGGGTCAGTTTCCGACACGAGGCACCACGCCCGCTGGGCATCGTCATGTGTGCGCATCGGTTTACCTCCATTCGTGATCTCGAAAGACGGAACGAGGAGGGAGTCGGTCAAAGCAATCTATCGTGAGTTTCTTGAAACGCAACGTACGATCGAAAAAGGTCCGTTGTTCAGACAGGTGTTCGACCCGCGACTGGCGCGATGTACCATGGACCCGGTGTCGACGAGGTCGAGACGACTCACGGCGCTGAGCGCGCTCAGCACTGCAGTGATCGGGGCGGTGATCGGACTCGGGCTTGCACCGGCAGCGGGGCCGCCGGTGGGCCCGAACTCGATGCCGGCGGCGCATCCGGGCAACAGTGTCCCACCGATCACATTCGCTCCGGAGGGTTCGTTCCCGGTGCTGAGCCCCGAACAGGCTCAGTCGGACGACCTCGCGCCCGGTACCTACCGAATTCGTCTTGCTCACCAGGCCGACTGGCCAGACCGGTGCCTCGACACGATGACGGTCTATTCACACCCGAACGACGGTGAGCCAATGCCGACGGCGCCGCTGGGCACGGTGCCGCCATCCGACTTCAGTTGGGAGGCGCGGGCCATCGACGAACTCGACGAGGTCCGACGACTACGGGAGCCGATCTGTGAACCGTTTCGATTCGCCGACCCACCCGGTGCGATCGACTAGAAGCGCCCGCCGTCGACCATGAACTGTTGCGCGGTGCAGGCCGCACCGTCGTCGGCCGCCAGGAACAAGACCATCTGCGCGAACTCAGCCGGGTAGATACGGCGCTTGATCGCCTGGTCCTCGAGCGTTCCGGCTTCTCCCTCCGGCGACCACCACTTCGTCAGCTGACGGTCGGTCGCAACCCAGCCGGGCATGACCGTATTGACCCGAACGCCGTTCGGCCCGAAGGTGCGTGCCAACGTGCGGGTGATGCCCTCCACGCCGGACTTCGCGATCGCATAGCCGGGGAAGAAATCCTCCTGCATCATGTACGACGACGATCCGATGTTGATGATCGATCCCTGCGAGGCGTGCAGCATGTTCGGCGCCACTGCCTGGATCGCGAAGAAGTAGTGGCGCAGGTTGACGTTCACGCGGTCGTCCCAGTAGTCGGGCGTGACCTCCTCCCAGGTGTGGCGATCGTCGCTCGCGGCGTTGTTGACGAGAACCTCGATCCCGCCGAGGTCGGTCTGCGCCCGTCCGAGGCCATCACGAAGGGCCTCGATGTCGATGAGATCGATCTCGTAGAAGATGGGGACATGCTTTGGCTCGGTCGCAGCGAGCCGTTCGACCAGCTGCGCGCCGCGGTCGGCTTGGATGTCGGCAAAGCCGACCCGGCTGCCCTGAGCAACGAATTCTTCGACGATGCCTGCGCCGATACCGTCGGCGCCACCGGTGACGAAGACGGAACGATCGACCAGCGACGGGTACGACGCGTAGTTGTGTGCGGGAGCGGCGTGCGGATCGCCGGGAGTCGTGAGTGCCATGGTCGGAATCGTAGGACGCTTGCTCCGGACCTTTGCACGGTAGGCTTGAGTCACTATGGCGCTGGACCACGACACGATGATCAACCCGCCCATCGAGAGCTTGCTCGACAAGGTCGACTCCAAGTTCACGCTGGTGACGCTTGCGGCCCGTCGGGCGCGCAACATCAACTCGTACTTCAACCAGCTGGGTGACGGCCTCGGCGGCATGATTCCCCCGCAGGTTTCGTCCACGGCGCGTAAGCCGTTGTCGATCGGCTTCCAAGAGATCTCCGAAGAGAAGATCGTCTGGACCGAAGCGCCAGAGCCAGAGCCCGAGCTCGAA
The DNA here is from genome assembly GCA_938049325.1 of uncultured Ilumatobacter sp. Taxonomy (GTDB): domain Bacteria; phylum Actinomycetota; class Acidimicrobiia; order Acidimicrobiales; family Ilumatobacteraceae; genus Ilumatobacter_A. The sequence goes on from CALICC010000194.1 coordinate 1,853, forward strand.
ATCGACCCTGAGGCCGAAGCGCAGGCTGCTGCTGATGCCGCCGCCGCTGCCGAGAGCGACGAATGAAACGATCGTGAGCCCGCTCGAGGGCAAACGCATCGTCCTGGGCGTCACTGGGGGAATCGCGGCATACAAGGCGATCGAGGTCTCTCGGCGTCTTGTTGACGCTGGCGCCCACGTGGTGCCGATCATGACCGAGGCTGCGCAACACTTCGTCGGCACGACGACGCTGAGCGCGCTTGCCTCCGAGCCGGTGCAAACCGAGCTGTGGCACAACCCGACGACGCCGATTCCCCACACCAAGGTCGGTCAAGGCGCTGATCTGATCATCGTCGCACCGGCCACGGCCAAGCTGATCGCGGCCTACCGCATCGGGTATAGCCACGACCTGCTCACCAACACGCTCATTGCGACCCGTGCGCCCGTCATCGTCTGCCCGGCGATGCACACCGAGATGTGGGAACACCCGAGCGTCGAAGACAACATCGACACCCTTCGCGAGCGAGGTGTCCACATCGTCGAACCCGAATCCGGCCGTCTTGCTGGTGGCGACGTCGGAGCGGGACGCCTTGCGTCGCCTGAGACAATCGTCGCTGCGGCCGAAACGGTCCTCGGACCCGCCGATCTCGACGGTGTGTCGGTCGTAGTTTCGGCCGGTGGCACCCGTGAGCCGATCGACGCCGTCAGAGTCATTGCCAATCGCAGCTCCGGCAAGCAGGGCTACGCGATCGCCGCTGAGGCAGCGTCACGCGGTGCGGAGGTCACGCTGGTGTCGACGGTGTCGCTTGCGGCACCGCCTGGCGTCGAGGTCGTTGCGGTCGAAACCGCGGCCGAGATGCAGTCGGCGATGGAGAGCAGGGCATCCGGCGCCGACGTTGTGGTGATGGCAGCTGCCGTTGCGGACTTCCGGCCGGTCGACGCTGCCGGCGGCAAACTCAAGAAGCGTGACGGTGTGCCCCAGATCGTGCTCGAACCCACACCTGACATCCTCGCCGGGCTCGGTTCCACGAAGCCCTCCGGCCAGGTTCTGGTCGGATTCGCTGCTGAAACCGACGACCTGGTGGCGAACGCCGAAGCCAAGCTCACGAAGAAGCGGCTCGACCTGATCGTGGCGAATGACGTGAGCGCTCCGGCGGTTGGCTTCGCTCACGACACGAACGCGGTTACGCTGCTGCGTCCCGGCGCGAAGCCTGTCGAGATCGACCTCGCCGCGAAGCGAGATGTCGCCCGGGCAGTTATCAACACGATCGTCGAGATTCGAACAGGAAACGACTAGACCATGGCCAATTACACCTTCACGTCCGAGAGCGTCACGGAAGGGCATCCCGACAAAATGGCGGACCAAGTGTCCGACGCCATTCTGGACGCCATTCTGACCGAGGACCCGGACGCTCGTGTGGCGTGCGAGACCATGGTCACGACGGGACTGTGCGTCGTTGCTGGCGAGATCTCGACCAGCGCATATGTCGAAATCCCCAAGATCGCCCGCGACACCATCAACGGCATCGGCTACGACAACGCGCTGTACGGCTTCGACGGCAACACGTGTGGGGTCATGGTCACGCTCGACGAACAGAGCCCCGACATCGCACAGGGTGTCGACACATCCGAAGAAGTGCGCGGCGGCACGTCCGGTGAAGACGACCTCAACCTGCAGGGTGCTGGCGACCAGGGCATGATGTTCGGGTACGCGTGCAATGAGACCGATGTGCTCATGCCGCTGCCGATCAACACAGCGCACCGCCTCGCTGAGCGCCTCTCCGAGGTTCGCAAGAGTGGGCAGGTTCCGTACCTGCGACCCGACGGCAAGACGCAGGTCACCTTCGAGTACGACGAGTCCGGCAAGCCGGTTGCGCTCAAGGCTGTGCTCATCTCGACGCAGCACCAGGACGGCATCGACCGTGACACGGTGATCCGCCCCGATCTCATCGAGTCGGTCATCCGCCCGACGATCCCCGAACAGTTCGCCGACGACGACTACGAGGTCTACGTCAACCCGACCGGCAACTTCGTCATCGGTGGCCCGGTCGGCGACTGTGGACTCACCGGGCGCAAGATCATCGTCGACACGTACGGGGGCATGGGTCGCCACGGTGGCGGAGCCTTCTCGGGCAAGGACCCGTCGAAGGTCGACCGCTCCGCCGCCTACGCCGGCCGCTGGGTTGCCAAGCACGTCGTGGCATCCGGTGCCGCCGACCGTTGCGAGATCCAGCTTGCGTACGCGATCGGGATGGCCCAGCCCATGAGCATCCTCGTCGAGACGTTCGGTACCGAGTCGGCTGACCCCGACGCCATCGAGGCCGCCGTGCGCGCCACGTTCGACCTGCGTCCGGGCGCGATCGTTCGCGATCTCGACCTCAAGCGGCCGATCTACAAGAAGTCGGCTGCGTACGGCCACTTCGGTCGCGAAGAGTTCCCGTGGGAGCAGCTCGACAAGCTCGCCGAGTTCAAGTCCGCCCTCGGCGCCTGATCCCACTCGTCGCGAACGTCCGGTCGTGATCGCCCGGGTCCTGCCCGATGTGACCGGGCTCGACAAGACGTTCGACTACGCAATTCCCGACGACCTGCGCGCCGACGTTTCGGTGGGCACCATCGTGCGCGTCGACCTCCACGGTCGCCGTATCGGTGCGTGGGTCGTCGGCGTACTCGACCCCACGGATGCGGCGGTCGTGGACCTCAAGCCGATCGCAAAGGTCACCGGGCACGGTCCGTCCGCTGAGCTGATCGAGCTTGCCGAATGGGCGCACGTTCGTTGGGCGGCACGTCGGATCCGACCGTTCCTCGTCGCCGCCTCGCCCAAACGCGCGGTTCGCAACGTGCCGCCGCCGAATCGACGAGCGATCGCGCCGGCGCCGTCCTCGCCAGCAACCACCGACCTGCTCGCCGCGGGCGGCGGTGTGCTCCGGCTGCCACCTCGCAGCGATGTCCTACCAACGGTCCTGTCAGCGATTGCCGTGGGCTCCACGCTGGTGGTCGTTCCGACGGTGTCGGATGCATCGCTGCTGGCAACACGTCTGCGACGAACCGGTGCGACCGTCGCCTTCGTCCCCGACGACTGGGCGGCCGCAGCGGGCGGCGTCGATGTCGTGATCGGAACGAGGTCGGCTGCGTGGATGCCGTGTGCCGATATGGCTGCGGCAATCGTCATCGACGAGCACGACGAAGCGCTCCAAGAAGAGCGCTCGCCCACGTGGCACGCTCGCGATGTCGTCGCTGAACGGTGTCGTCGCGCTGGCGTGCCGGCGGTGTTCGTGTCGCCCATTCCGACACTGGTTGCCGTCGAGGAGCTGGCGGGACCTGACGGCCCGGTGCACCCGCCTCCGAGTCGCGAGCGCAGCCAGTGGCCGCGGGTGGAGGTGGTCGATCGCACTGACGAGGACCCGTGGAAGAAGTCGTTGCTGACCTCAGCATTGATCGAGCGGATCCGCGATCCGCAGCAACGGGTGCTGTGCATCAGCAACACCACTGGGCGAGCCCGTGTGCTCGCGTGTCGCGGCTGTCGTGCGCTGTTGCGCTGCGAGAACTGTGATGCTGCGGTCGGTCTTGCCGACGACGGCCGTCTCGCCTGTCGTCGATGCTCGACCGTCCGGCCGCCGGTGTGTCAGGAGTGCGGAGCCGGCAAGTTCGCCAACCTTCGCCCGGGCGTGACGCGCATCCAGGAGGAGCTCGCTGCAGCTGCCAACCGCCCCGTCGTCGCCGTCACGGGCAAAGACGACGAGGTGGCAGCCAGGTCGGATCTCTACGTGGGTACCGAAGCAGCGCTGTATCGAGTCGGCCCGGTCGACGTCGTGGCCTTTCTCGAGTTCGACTCCGAGATGCTCGCGCCGCGCTTTCGTGCATCGGAGCAGGCGCTTGCACTCATCGTTCGGGCGGGGCGGCTTGCGCCGACCGTCATGTTGCAGACGTTCAATCCCGATCACGAGGTCGTGCGTGCCGCGAGCGAAGCGAACCCTGACATCGTGACGGCGGCCGAACGCGAGCGGCGCTCGATGTTGGGACTCCCGCCCTTCGGTGCGCTGGCACTGGCCACGGGTGCGTTCAGCGACGAAGTCGTCTCGCAGCTCGATCCCGATCGCGTGCAAGTCGGCGGAGATGGCGACCAGCGGTTCCTGCTGCGTTCGACCGATTGGACGACGCTGGGGGCGGCAATCAACGAGACAACGCGCCCGCCAGGCTCACGCGTGCGTGTCGCCGTGGACCCGGCTCGCGTCTAGCGAGACCTGCTGCTCACGAGCGACGGCCCGACTCGTAGGCCCAGATCGCGAGTTCGACTCGATTGCGGGCCTCGAGCTTGACCATCAGGCTTGCGACGTGTGCTTTTGCCGTGCCCAGCGAGATGAAGTGTTGCTCGGCGATCTCGGCATTGGTGAGCCCGCGTGCCACAGCGTCGAGGATCTCTTCCTCGCGGTCGGTGAGGGCGACGTCGGGCACCTTGGTGTTCGGAGTGCGCGTGGCTCCGGCCATGGACTGCAGGAGCCGGGTGGTGATGCTCGGCGAGATCAGCGACTCACCGTGATGTGCGGCCCGAATCGCCTCGACCAGCAGTTCGGGTCCGGCATTCTTGAGCAAGAAGCCGATGGCTCCAGCGTGAAGCGCTCCGTAGACGTAGTCGTCGAGGTCGAAGGTCGTGATGATCACGACCTTGAGTGGTGGGTCGACATCGGGACCTGCCACCTGACGGGTGGCCTCGATGCCATCGAGTTCGGGCATGCGCACGTCGAAGAGGCAAACGTCGGGTTGTAGATGCTTGGCCTTGGTGACGGCTTCGCGGCCATCGGCGGCTTCCCCGACCACGTCGATGCCGTCGGTGGCGTCGAGGATCATGCGGAAGCCGGTGCGGACCATGTCCTGGTCGTCGGCGATGAGCACGCGAATGCTCATGATCGGCTGCTGTCGTGGCCGCGCAGGGTGGGTATGACTGCCGTGACCTTCCAGCCCGACGCCGGGCGAGGCCCGTGTTCGAGCGTGCCGTCGAGTGACTCGACTCGTTCTCGCATTCCCACGAGACCGTAGCCGCTCCCGCTGTTGCGTTGAGATGGCGTACCGTCGTTCTCGATCGACACGCGAACATGATGCTCATCTGCTGCGAGATGGACGTCGATGAACGTCGCGTCTCTGCTGTGGCGACGGGCATTGGTGATCGACTCCTGGCAGGTGCGGAACACGGCAGCGGCAATCGGTGACGGGAACGATGTGAGGTCGGTCTCCCCGGTGAGGGTCACCGGCGGAGAGCCTGGCTGATCGCCGAGTTCGGCGAGCGACGGAGGCGTCACGGTTCGGGCGCGATCGGTGTCGCTGCGCAAGATGCCGACCATGCGTCGCATGTCGTCGATCGCGGTGGCGCTGATGTCCTCGACCGCCTTCATCGCACGCATCGATGCTTCAGGGTCGGACCGGGCCACGAATTGTGCTGCCTGGGCCTGGACGGCGATCGCGGAGACGTGGTGCGCAACCGTGTCGTGCAGTTCGCGGGCGAGGACGTTGCGCTCTTCGAGTCGAGCCTGGGTCTTCTGCTGCTCGAGCAGTCGAGCTCGATACCTCATGGTCAAGGCCACGAGGACGACCACGAGCCACGGGACCAACGTGCCGAGGCTGGCCGCGACGCCGTCGCCGTCGGTCAGCGCGAGAGCGACGACCATGATGGCGGTGACCGTGACGCCGATGGCGAGGGAGCGGGGACTGGCCCATCGGCACAGGCTGTAGAGCAGCACGATGATGGACACGGCGTGCACCATCAAGGCGTCGACGTGCTTGTCGAACGCCCACACCACAGCGCCGGTCAGCGCGACGGTACCCAGCGCTGTGAGGAGCGAGAAGAGCGGATGTTGCCGGCGCGCGACGGTCAACGCTGCGGCCAGGAGAGCGGCCGGCAGCGTGATCAGCGGCCATTCGAACTCGTTCTGACCGAACGCGAGCAGCATGGCCTCGAGAACCGACAGCACACCGAGGATCGAGGCCAACATCCAGTCGCGCCAGTTCGGTGGAGCGACCGGGCCCGTGACCGAGAGTTGATCGAGGCGCAGCCGTGCGGTCACGTTCACGACGTCCAGACTAGAGACGTTCGTCTGCTCGGCCGTCCGTCGTTCGGCGGGTCGTTGGTGGTCTTTCGGACAGGTGCGGTTCGATCCCTCGTGGCAGAACGGCAGATGTGCGTCGTGGGTCGATTCCGCACGATGGAGGCATGAAACACGCGATCGAGGTCACACACCTCACCAAGCAGTACGGGAACCACGTCGTCGTCGACGACATGACGTTCACCGTCCCCTCCGGTCACGTCGTCGGGCTCATCGGCCCGAACGGCGCTGGCAAGACCACCACGATGAAGATGCTGCTGGGGCTCGTTGCGCCCACCGGTGGCGACATCGACCTCCTCGACGTCACCGTCGGCTCCCGCAACTGGGGCGACGCGCTCTCGCGCGTCGGATCGATGATCGAAGAGCCACCGATCTACCGCAACCTCACCGCCCGACAGAACTTGGAATACCAATCGCTTGCCGTCACGGGTGGCGTCGACGATCGTTCGATCGCCGAGATCCTGTCGCTGGTCGACCTGGCCGATCGTGCCGACGACCGCCCGAAGAGTTACTCGCTCGGCATGAAGCAGCGCCTCGGCATCGGCATCAGCCTGATCGGCCAGCCCGAGCTCGTGATTCTCGACGAGCCGGCGAACGGTCTGGACCCTGCCGGCATCCTCGAGATCCGCAAGCTCTTGCGTCGGCTCCCCGACAACGGAACCACGGTCCTGGTGTCGTCACACCAGCTCGCCGAAGTGCAACAGGCCTGCGACCAACTCGTTGTTCTCGCCAACGGTCGGATGGTCACGCAGGGCACCACACAGGGGATTCTGGCCGGCCGCTCGGCGCACCGGTTCGACCTGATCGTGGCGCACGCAGACGTGGAGGCGGCCGCGAAAGCACTGTCGCTCGCTGAGATCCCCGTCGTGACATCCGACAGCGGCCGAATCACGGTCGAACCGGCTGCGGACACCGGTGGTCGAGATCTCAACCAACTCCTGGTCGGCGCCGGCGTGTTCGCCGAGTCGATCAGCCAAGCAACGGCATCGCTCGAGGAAGCATTTCTCGATCTCGTCAACGAAGGAGTCAACTCATGATCAGCTCGGAGATCTTCAAGATCACACGGCACCGAACGCCGTGGGCAATCGCCGGCATGCATCTCGCCCTGACACTGATCGCCCCGATCTACTACGTGTTCAAACGTCCGGCCGACGAGGGCGACTACCTCTCGACCTCGATCGCGGTGTTCGGGGTGTCGGGTTTGCTGTTTGCTGCAGTGCTCGGCGCGTGGTTCGTCGGGAACGAGTACCGGCACGGGACGTTGCGTCGTGTCCTCGCGGTTGACGCCAGACGCGGTCGACTCTTGGCCACGAAGGCCGGTCTCGGCCTTGCGACGTGGGCTGCGAGCTATGTCCTGGTCGGCCTGCTCGGGGCTGGAGCGGCATGGCTCGCCGCAACGGTGAACGGTGACGGAGTGGTCACGACGATGGTGTTGCGCGAAGCAGCCGGGCCGGCGCTCGGTGCACTGGTCACCGGGGCGATGGCGTTCGCGCTCAGCACCATCCTGCGCAGCGACACGTACGCGATGCTCGGTGCGGTGACCGTGATGATCGTGCTCGGTCCACTGGCCGCCGGAATTCCGACGGTCGGCGACTACACGTTGTACGCGGTCACATTGCAACTCGGGGACTGGATGCTCGACTCATCGATTCAGACGCCGATATCGGTCGGTGCCGCTGCAGGAACGCTCATGGCCACCCTGGCGGTTCTCGGTGCGGGCTCGGCGCGGCTGTTCATCAACCGAGACGTCTGATCACGAATCTGCGGCGGCGCCCGCAACCTCGATGACGAGGTGGGCGACGATCGCAGTCCATGTGGCGATCTCCTCGGGGGTCGACGCAAGATGTACGTCAGCGTGGGGAATCAGACGCCCGAGTTCTTCGGCCGTGCCGACCGGGTGTCCGTCGTCCCCCGTCCAGGCGAGCACGGTCGTCGGACAGGTGATCGCGGCAACCGCCTCGCGGTCGGGGAACTGGGCGCCGGTGGCGCCGCGCATCGCATGCGCGAGCCGCTCCGGGTCCCAGCTGCGCATTCCATCGGCTCGTCTCGATGCGAAATCAGGATCGTCGACGAACGGGTCCGGCGGTGGCACCATTGCACTTGCCTTGATCACGGCCTCGACGCCGTAGGTCTCGACTGCCTTGGCTCCCTGCTCGTATACGCCTGCCTGTGCGGCTCGTGTTTCCCACGCCGTCGGTGGAATCACCAGGATGAGCCCGTCGATGCGCTCGGGGGCGATGACCGCCGCATGAAGGGCCGTCGCGCATCCCATCGAGGCGCCACCGGCGATGTACGCGTCGATGCCGGCGTGGTCGGCGAGCGCGAGTTGGTCGTGGGCGAGTTGCTCCCACGTGTAGCTGTCGAGGTCGGGCGTCGACTCCGACAAACCGTGGCCGCGGGCGTCATAGCGGAGCACCCGCGCAGCGACGTCGTTCCAGTCGACGAGAGCGAATCGGTTCTCCAGGTCGCGGCTCTGGGTGAGCCCGTGTCCCCAGATCAGATCGTGGCCCGCACCACTGACCTCGTACCCGATCTCACACCCTCGGACTCGTGTGCTCGAACTCGCCATGTCGCGATCATGGCCGATGACTAGGGTCGAACCTCCCGTGGACTCCGAACTGTTTCCCGAACTCGCCGATGAGCGCGCCCGACTGGTGTTCGCCCGCGCCTCGCGTGACCGAATGATCGCCCGTCTCGAATCGGTCGATCCAGCTGGTGCGGCCGACGAGATCACCAAGGAGTACATCGAGGTGACGGTGGCCGAAGCGCTGGAGGATCTGCGCGGTCCGGGCGCCGGGGACTTCTTCGGACGGATCGATCACGACGGCGATCGCTGGTACGTCGGCCGACGCCACATCGAGGATGATCAGCATGACCCGGTGGTGGTCGACTGGCGCGCACCGATCGCGGCGCCGTTCTACCGTGCGACTGCGATCGATCCGCTCGGTGTGACATTCCGTCGACGCTTCACCCTCGACGACGGCGAAATGGTCGCATACCTCGACGAAGACCTCGACGATCCCGAGGCCGGAGCGGCTGCCGCCGGGATTCCCGATCCGGTACTCGCCGAGATCGGCGCCGAGCGCAGTGGGGAGATGCGCGAGATCGTCGCGACGATTCAAGGTGAGCAGGACATCGTGATCCGTTCCGACATCGATCAGGTCTTGATCACGCAGGGTGGGCCGGGGACCGGCAAGACCGCGGTCGCGCTGCACCGTGCTGCCTATCTCCTCTTCGAACACCGCGGCCGGCTGGCTCGTGATGGCGTGCTGGTGGTCGGCCCGAACCAAGCGTTCCTCGACTACATCGGCAATGTGCTCCCCTCGCTGGGTGAGCGGACCGTCCGTCAGTCGACCGTTGACGAACTGTGCATCCCGCGCATCGATGTCGCGGGCCTCGACGAGCCTGAGGCAGCGCGGTGGAAAGGTGCGCCAGAACGGCTTCGCGACTTGGAGGAGGCAGCGATGTCGGCAATTCAGCCGCCCGAGGTCGACATCGTCGTGCCGATCGGCGTCCGCAATCACGTGATTGCGGCCGACGAGTTCGGTGCGTGGGTGGCAACAGCGAAGAACGGATCGACGCCGTTCAACGAGCGAAGGGCTCGACTGACAGCGATCGCAAAGCGTGAGCTCACCAGGCGTACCGGCGACGACGATTGCTGGCGCAGCGCCGGTCCACTCAAGACGGCGATCAACAAGGCGTGGCCGACCCAGAAGCCGGTCAAGCTGGTCGACGCGATCCTGCCAGGTCCGAAGGGCAAGAAGCGGACGTGGACCGCGGCTGACCAGCTCTTGGTCGACGAGGCGAACTCGTTGCTCAACGGGTCGCCGTTCACGTACGGCCACGTCGTGGTCGACGAGGCGCAGGACCATTCCGCCGTTGCGCTGCGGGTGATCGGGCGCCGCAGCCCCGGCGCCTCGATGACGCTGGTCGGTGACGTGGCTCAGTCGACGACACCCGCTGGGCAAGAGCGCTGGGCCGACGTGTTCGCGCACCTCGGTCCGCGCGGGACGTCGGGAACCGTCGTCGATCTCACCATCGGCTACCGCGTGCCCGAGCCCATC
>CALICC010000195.1 GCA_938049325.1 uncultured Ilumatobacter sp.
CGCGACACCGGGGTTCGAGCGGCCATGTACGGACGCGTGTTCTTCGTTGCCCTCGGCCTCGTGGCGGCCATCGGTACCGCGGCGATCTACGGCATTGGCGCCCTGATGGTCGTTGACGGCGACATCTCGGCGGGCACGCTCGTCGCACTCGCCGCGCTGGTCACACGGGTCTACCAACCTCTGACCGGGCTCACGAACGCCCGCGTCGACCTCATGACCTCGATGGTGAGCTTCGAGCGCGTCTTCGAAGTCCTCGACGCAAACGAAGCAATCGCGGAGAAGCCGGGCGCTGTCGACCTCGTCGACCCGGTGGGCACCATCGAGTTCGACGACGTGTCATTCCGCTACCCGCCGGCGGCCGACTCGGCGATTGCATCGATGGAGCAGAACGCTGGACTGGGCGTCGAAGGGGACCCCGATGTCGACGTGCTCGACGGATTGTCACTCTCGGTCGCAGCCGGCGAAACCATTGCACTCGTCGGCGCATCGGGCGCGGGCAAGTCCACCACGATCTCGTTGGTTCCACGCTTGTACGACGTCACCACCGGTGCCGTGCGCATCGACGGCATCGACGTGCGCGACCTCACGCTCAACAGTCTGAGGACGTCGATCGGCGTCGTGGCGCAGGACCCGCACCTGTTTCACGAGTCGATCGGCGACAACCTGCGCTACGCCGACCCGTCCGCCGACACCGAACAACTCATCGAGGCCGCCAAGGCAGCGCGGATTCACGACACCATCAGCGCGCTCCCCGACGGCTACGACACCGTCGTCGGTGAGCGTGGCTATCGCCTGTCGGGTGGCGAGAAGCAGCGCCTGGCCATTGCTCGCCTGCTCCTCAAGAACCCGACGATCATGATCCTCGACGAGGCCACCAGCCATCTCGACAACGACAACGAGGCGCACATCCAAGCCGCGCTCGAACACGCGCTCGATGGGCGCACGGCGCTCGTGATCGCACACCGCCTGTCGACGATCCGGTCCGCCGACCGGATCGCGTTCATCGAGTCAGGACGCATTGTCGAGATCGGGACGCACGACGAACTCGTCGCAGCGAACGGGCGGTATGCCCATCAGCTCGTCGCCGGCGAGCTCGTGACCACCGACTGATCGAATCCACCAACAGCCCGGAGACGCGAACGAACGGCCGGACCGAGCCTTGTGCTCGGAGCCGGCCGTTCGTGTCGGATCACATCGTCAGTCGAAACTGGCGATCAGGGTGCGACCCGCCACTCGAGCAGCGCACGTGCGCTACCACTGTTCTCGTAGAAGTAGAAGTCGAAGCGGTGCACGCCAGCTGTCAGATCAAGCGTCTGCGTCGTCTGATTGAATCCCTGGTCACGCCATTCGACGATCTCCCACTCACCTGCGACTCGGACGGCGTATCCGTCGTCGCCACCGGCTCGGATCTGGATGGTGCAGTCGGTCGCCACTTCGATGTCTTGACGCCACAGGATCGAGAAGTCGTCGTTCTCTCCCAGCAGCGGGTTGTCGCCGTAGCCGAAGTTCGAGTTCACCGAGTAGTCCGGTGCGTACGCATCGTTCGTGCCGCTGAGGTCCTTGTTGGCCCAGTGGTAGCTGTCCCACGTTTCCGGACCGAAGAACACAGACCAGTCGGAGTTTCCGCTGTTGCAGAAGTCGTAACCGGTCGGCGGCAACGTTGTTGTCGTCGTCGTGGTCGTCGTCGTGGTCGTGCTGGTCGTCGGCGGCACCGTGGTGGTCGTCGTTGTCGGACCGGTCGGCACCGTGGTGGTGGTCGTGGTCGGGCCAGTCGCCACCGTTGTCGTCGGGCCGGTCGCCACCGTTGTGGTCGGGCCAGTCGGCACGGTCGTCGTCGGGGTCGGGCCGGTCGGGCTGTCCGGATCGGAACCGACCACCCACGAGTTGATGGCGTAGCGCTGTGCGTTGTCCACCTCGAGTTCGACCACCGAGCGGAACGTACGTCCCTTGAAGGTCGTCGTCGTCATGAGCTGCACCCGCTGGTACACCGTCTCGGATGCCTGTCCGATCTGGACACGACCGGGGTTCGACGCGAAGTCGAACTCCATCGTCGAGGCGGTGATGCCGCCGTAGACCTTGAAGTCGTACTGTCCGCCGCTCGCGGTGCGCTGAACACTCACTGCTGCGTTCGGCGTGAACACTGCGCCGCCCATCAGGACGCGGTTCTGGCTGCGGACGCCACCGTTGAGGGTGGCGTCGATCACGAGGTCGTCGTGGCCCAGAGCCGACGGGCTGTACGAGAGCGCCGAGCCGCCAGCGACCGGTGTGATCTCGTAGGTCGCAATGTCTTCGGCGCAGGCCGGGTTCGTCACGACTTCAGATGCGAGGCAGCCGGGTAGCAGCACTCGGTCGTTCTGCGGGATCTCGACGGGCTCGGTGAGGCTTCCGGTGGACGGCGTGGCCAAGTTGACCGTCATCACGTTGATGCCGGAGCTTGCACGAGTCGAGTTGGTCGCCACACGGTTGTTGAGGCGCAGCGAACCGTTGTCCACCGTGATCTTGCCGTCGCCGAGCACGCCCTGGCTGCCGAGCAACCAGGTGACACCCTTGCCGGTGATCTCGTGATAGCGAGGGCTGCCGGGAAGGAACGCTGCGTCAGCGTCGAACGAGCAGCCGGACCATTGGCCTTCGCCACCAACAACACGGGCACCACCGGAGACGGTGATCTCGCCGTCGAAGAAGTACACGCCAGAAGCGAAGTAGTAGTCACGGTTGCCGTTGAGCGTGATGTCACCGCTGTAGCGACCGGGGAAGTACACGTAGCACTCCGACGAACCGATACGAGTCGGCACCGTCGAGCGGGGGTACGTCGGAATCTGCGGGAGCATGGGGTACACGAAGGGGGCGAGCGGGCCGGGCTTCCAGCCGGCCGAGTCCCACCACGACGCCGGCGAGGCGACCTGGCAGTCGATACCAGCGGTCGACTGCGTGAACTGCTCGGGGTCGACGAGCGGGCCGTCGCAGTACGTGAAGTCCAGCGGAATGAACGTCGGATCGGTGTCGGGCACGGTCTGGTAGCAGACGGTGACCTGGTCGATCAGGAGGGGGTTGCCGGGGACGGTTCCGACCGCGTGCCGGCTGTCGCCGTGGAAGATCTCGCGGTGCAGCATGACGCCGCCAGAGGGATCACTGACGATGATGCCGAGAATCGTGGTTCCCGGATCGGTGGGCTCGACCTCGATGTGGTCGCTCTTCGTTTCGGTGTTGATTGTGCCCTTTGCCGTGTCCAACTCAGCCGCGAGGAATTGCTCCTCGAGCACAGCCGCTCCGAACAACTGGCTGCACACCGGGGTAGCGGCGACGTCGATGGGAACATTCGGATCCAACGCCGCGTACCGGTAGCCGCCGGACTGTGCCGTCGCTGCCGTCGAGCCGACGAGGTTGCCGTTGACGATCTCGATGCCCGAGGTTTCGCCGCTCAGCGAACCACCGTTGACGAAGACCGGCCCGACGACCTGGGTGTTCACGCCGCCGGCTGCGATCGAGTTGTCGTTGCGCCCAGCGTTACCGATGTTCGACGTGGAGAGCAGACTGAAGCGACCGCCCGCGTCGTTGCTGTCTTCCAGAATCGTGCACTGGATCTGGATGTTGCGGTCGTTGATGTTGCTGAACTGGCCCGATGAGGTCGGGAAGCAGCCGTCGGGTCCGTGCGCCCGCTGCATCGTGATCGCCATACGCATGCCGGAACGCACCGCCTCGAGCGAGTCGCTGCGCTCTTCGAGCGGTGGACGGTTGCGGAACAGCGTGGTCGCGAAGATCAACAGCGCCATCACGATGAGCGAACCGAGCGTCAAGAATGCGAGCGCCATGGGCAGCACGCTGCCTTGGTCCCTGCATTCAGAACGCACGTTGCGCATCGCCCGAAAGCGCCGGCGCAGTGTGGAGGTGAGTGAGTGGTTCATTGTCGTTTCCGTTCTCATTCGGCTGCTGAAACCATGACGCAGGACACGGCCTGGTCGGGTCCGATGGTGAGTGCGACACCAGGAATGCCGTCGGGTTGCTGTTCGATGTCTGAGGGATCGACGGGGTTGCCGCCGACGGTGCAGTCGCCACGCACGAAGCTGAAGCCGTCGACGACCTCTTCACGGATCGTGACCACACGGCTGATGACGCCCGTCTCGAAGGCGAAGTCGAAAGTGATCGACGAGCTCACTGCGAGGTCGAGCACCTGGTTGCCGGTCTCGGTTGCGTAGGTCCACTGGCCACCGGGGTCGCCGCCGCCGTCGAGCGTCTTGCGAACCGTCACAGTTCCGCCGCACTGGGCAGCGATGATCGAGCGAAGCACGCCACCGAGATCGGCGAAGCCGCCGGTGAAGTAGTCAGCGGCCACGGCGTTGCCGAGATCGAGCGGGCCGGTGCCGGTCCACTTGTTGCCACCGACGACGGTCGCCAGGTTCGCTTCGAGGCTCGGGTTGTCGCCGCCAACGAAGACGCCGATGATGCGAGCACCCGTGGAGCGGCCGGCGTTGGCAGCCGTTGCAGCAGCGTTGACACCGTCGGTGGTCGACACGCCGCTGGGGCTGGACTGGAATGCTCCGTCGCGGTCGATGTTCGGGTCACCGTCGGTGATCCACACGACCATCTCAGGTGTCTGGGGGCGAAGGACGCCACTCTGATCGAAGAACGGAGCGTGCAGCGCGTCTTCCCAGTTCGTGTAACCCTGGATCGTGAAGCCACCCGTCTCCGAGGTGCGTTGCTTGGACCAGCCAACGACGGTGCTGCCGTCGCCGATACCGGTGCCGGTTGGCACCCAGTAGCTGCCGCCGGAGCCATCGACGTTCGGCAACGCCTGGATGTTGGTCTTTGCGTTGTCGAGGTCGGTGGTGCCGTCGCCGTTCGAGTCGACCGAGGGGTCGAGCAGGCTGAAGTACTCACCGCGAGTTCCGTTGAGGTTCGGGTAGAGCGAGTAGGCCATGCCGTCGAAGCCCATCACGGTGACCTGCGTGGGTGTGCCGATGAAGGCGTCGATGAAGCCGGTCGCTGCACTCTCGAGGTCAGCGCCACCACCGAAGTCGGGAACCGACCACGACGTGTCGAGCACGAGCGCCACTCGTCCGCCGCAGCGGGTCGGAGGCGCGGTCGGGTCGGGGAGGGTGACCGGGTCGTTCGGCGTGAGGTCTTGCTCGGCGGACAGACCGGCGCCGCCGGTGCGGAACTGGTTGCCACTCTCGAACGTCACGGTGATGTCCTCACCGATCGGACGCAGCACGACCTGGTTACGGGCGGTGACTTCGAATGCGTGATCCACGGGATCACCCTCGCTCCAGCCGGGGGGAGGAGCGGGAATCTCGTGAGCGACGCCGACCGGGGAGACGGTCTGGGAAGCCTGGCCCGGGTTCTCGATGCGGAAGCGAGCGAGCTGCCAGTCTCCCGGGCGGGGCTCGATGTACCGGTACGAGATGATCTCGAGCTGGCCATTGTCTGCGTTGGGCACGACGAGCGTCAGCACGTTCGTACCAGGCAGCAGCGATGTGCCATCTGGATTGTTGCTGTACACGACGTTCGGTGGGTTCGCTGCCAGGAGGCCGAGAACGACGGCGTCGTCCGGGCTGTCGTAGCTGTTGATTGCCGTCGCGAGGTCGACCGGGATGAACGTTTGGAGGAAGGTGATGTCCTTCGACTCGGCGAGGCGGTCGGCAGCGTCGGGCGTCGAGCGCAGCATCACCGAGATCGCCGTGGCGATGACGGAGACGAGCAGACCCGACAGCACGACGGCGACGAGCAACTCGGGCAGGGTGAACCCGGCGTCTTTGAGGTCGAGTCCGTCCGCTTTTGCTTGACGACGGGCACGGAGTTTTTGTTGGAAGTTCAGCATCATGGGTACCTGTCAGGGAGTCGTGGTCGTCGGAACGGTCGTTGAGGTCGGGTCAGCAACGATGTTGCTCTTCACGATGTCGAGGGTGCGTGAGATGTCACCGTTGGGCGAGGTCACCCGGATGCGGATCTTCTGCAGGGTGCGGGACGTGGTGAGGTTGATGTCTTCGTTGCAGTCGGTACCGCCGATGCTGTTGCTCGGACCCCAGCTCCCGTCGGCATCGATCGGGTCACCGGTCACCGTGCCGCCTCGTGTGGGATCCCAGAACTCCACGCTCTCGATCGCGACGGTGTCGTTCTCCCAACCCACAGCGGCCGACGCTGCAGCCACGATGGGGGCGTAGACCTCACCATTGGCACCGGGGCACGGCATGTACGCCCAGTTCGCCAACCGGTCAGAAGCGCTGTTGAGCACTGCTTCGACCTTTGCCTGATCGTCGCTCGTACTCGAGGCGGCGATCGTGGTTCGGATGCCGGCGATGACGGCAGAGAAGGCGAATCCCATGAGCACGATCGCCATCAGGATCTCAGGAAAGGAGTTGCCGCGGTCACGCCGCGGGGCGCCGACGTGAGTCGGTGCGGGAGTTTCATTGAGCGCGTCCATCACGAGGCCATCGGCATCTGGCTCACGCGACTTGAATCGTTGTGTCGTTCTGGATGTCATTGATCTGCAATCGAGTTCTCGGGGAGGTCCGGATCGACCAGCCCACGGAGAAAGCTAGAGAGACCACTGTCAGCGGCAGGCCTCGCGCGTGTTAAGGCACCGCAAAGTCAAGAAACTTGACCAATTCACGCGGCCTACGTCGATCAGGCATCGAACTGTCATGATTCGAGCGTGAGCACGACCCCGCAACCGGCCGGATCTACCGCTGGATCCACAGCGGGATCTACAGCTGGATCCGCAGCCGGGCCGCTGACCGGGTTGAGAGTTCTCGACATGTCGACCGTGCTGGCGGGACCGAATTGCGCCCGATATCTCGCCGACTTCGGCGCCGACGTGATCAAAGTCGAACGACCGAGCGGCGATGGACTACGGAACATGGCCTGGCGAGACCCGCGCGACGGCCGAGGACTGTGGTGGAAGCTCGTCAACCGCAACAAGCGGACGATCGTCCTCGACATCAAGGACGACGCCGATCGAGCCGTCTTCTTGCGGCTCGTCGACGAGGCCGACGTTCTCGTCGAGAACTCGCGACCGGGAACACTCGAACGGCTCGGCCTCGGGCCCGACCAACTCCATGCTCGGCGCCCGCAGTTGGTGATCACCCGCAT
>CALICC010000196.1 GCA_938049325.1 uncultured Ilumatobacter sp.
CGTCATTCGACGACCGGGTCGACGCTGTCGGTTACGGGTTCGTCGACCTCGACGACCGTGTCGATGCTGGGCACCGGGCTCTGTTCATCGTCGTCGTCGCCGATGAACTGGCCAGCGATGTAGACGAGGGCGAACACGGCAATGACCGCACCGGCCACCAAGACGGCGATTCGCGTCGTGCGCGACTTTGCTTCGGCGCGCGCGATCTCTTGTTCTCGTTTGGCCTTGTTGGCCTTCTGGCGTTCTCGTTTTGCGGTTCCCACAGTGCTGAGACGATACCGGGACCGGCGCTGGGGTTCCGTCATGTCGGATGCTTCGGTGGCCGCGAGATCCTTCGCGATCGCTCCCGTCGGCGAGGCTGCCCAGGTAGATTGGGGTCGTGGCGAAAGTGCGACTCTTTGCATCCGCTCGCGAAGCTGCGGGAACAGGATCCGACGTGATCGACGGCGCCACGGTGGCCGAAGTGCTTCGATCAGCCGAAGGCCGCTACGGTCATCGGTTCATCGATGTGTTGAGTACCTGCCGAATTTGGGTCAACGGCGATGATGCAGGCCCCGACACCGAGCTGGGACCAAATGACGAGGTGGCGGTTCTGCCACCAGTCTCCGGAGGAGCGACATGAGCAACGACAACGAATCCAACGACCCAGGCGAACTGTCGCTCGATGAACTGCGCTCGATGCGCAGTGAACTCCAACAGCAGGACGATGTCGTGTCGTACGCCCGGCGTGTGGCGCAGGCGCGGCTCGACCTCGTCAAGTCGGAGGTCGCACGCCGGTCATCCGACGGCAGCGTGTCCGATGAGGTCACCGACGTGTTGTCACAACATCTCACGGGTGGCCCCGGCCGGCCGCCGCGCCCTGCAGAAGACCTGAGCGACGATGCACTCTCGGTCGAACTCGACGCCATCTGCGCAGAACACCACTATGGCCGCGTCGAGGAGCTCAGCGAGGCCGAGCTCGCCACCTTGGCTGACGCGATCGGCGAATTCGAGCAGCGTGTCTCCCAAGATCGACGTGAGCGGTTCGACCGGCTCGACTCGTTGAGTGCCGAGCTCGTCCGGCGCTACCGCGACGGCGAGGCCAGCGTCGACTCGCTGCTGAGCGACTGACCCGAAACGACCGCGCGTGGAGTCGTCGATGAACACCGGTGGCGCCGTGCCGGCGATTCGTCGCGTCGCGGTGATCTCGCTCCACACGTCGCCACTGCTGCAGCCGGGTTCTGGCGACAGCGGCGGGATGAACGTCTATGTCCGCGAGCTCATGTCGTCGCTGTCGCAGACCGGTGTCGAGTGCGTCACGTTCACGCGTGCCGACGCCGAAGGTTTGGCGCCCGAGGTGTTCGTCGAGCCGAACCATCGGGTCGTCCACATCGAGGCCGGGCCACACCACCTGCCCAAAGAGGCGCTCCCCGACATCTCCGATCAGTTCTGTCGCGGCGTGATGGAGTGGTTCGAGCGCAATGGAAAGCCCGACGTGATTCACGGGAACTACTGGTTGAGCGGTGTGGTCGGTCATCACCTCAAGCACGCTCTCGACGTTCCGTTCGTCTCGACCTTCCACACGCTGGCCCGCGTCAAGGCCGAGGGCGGCGACCCCGAGCCTGCCTGGCGTGACCGCGCAGAAGCCGAGATCATCCAGTGTTCCGACGCCATCTGCGTGAGTTGCGTCGAAGAAGAGGAGCAGTTCCGGCGTCTCTACGGTGACCCTCACGGCCGGATCGACATCATCGCGCCCGGTGTCGAGCACGCGTTCTTCGCGCCGGGCGACCGTGGCGGGGCGCGTCGAGCGATCGGCGTCGATCCCGGCGTTCCCGTGGTGCTGTTCGTCGGCAGAATTCAGCCGCTCAAGGGCCCGGACGTCGCGATTCGCGCGATGGCCGAACTTCATCAACGCGGCTTCTCGAAGGCCAAGCTGTTGATCGTCGGTGGGGCGAGCGGCCGCGACGGTGGCATCGAGGCCGAACGTGCGCACGATCTCGTCGACGAACTCGGGTTGCATGACGACGTTCATTTCGTCGCTCCGCAACCTCACCACATTCTGTCGAGCTACTACCGGGCGGCCGACATCGTCATCGTGCCCAGTCGTTCCGAGAGTTTCGGTCTGGTGGCGCTCGAAGCTGCAGCGTGCGGTGTGCCCGTGGTTGCCAGCGCGGTCGGCGGGTTACTCAGTCTGATCGACGATGGTGACACGGGCTACCTCATCGAGGGTCGCGACCCGGCTCGCTACGCGGACGCGATGGCCGCCATCCTCGGCGACCACAAGCTCCGTGACTCGATGAGCGCGGCTGCTGTGCAGCGAGCCGCCGCCTACACGTGGAGCGCTGCCGCTGCACGACTGCACGCCGTGTACGAGGCGATCGTCGGAACCGAGCTCGTCAGCTGCCACGAAGACGATGACGATGCTGATGACGATGCTGATGAGGCATCGCTTGACCCGATGAAACGGCCGGTGGCATGAGCGATCCCTTCAACACAACCGAACTCGCCGACGTCGAGCGCCGTCTGGACGCGTGGATCGCAGAACTCGACAGCGAGCACGAGCACATTCTCGCGGTCGATCGCGCTGAAGATGACGTGATCAGGTGGTTCGTTCGGATGCGTGGCGACGAGAAGGAGTTCACGACGGTCTGGCTCACGCTCGGACAGCGCACGTTGCGATACGAAACCTACGTGATGCCTGCGCCCGAAGAGAATGCGCAGGCGTTGTACGAGAACTTGCTGCGGCGCAACGATCGGCTGGTCGGGGCACACTTCTCGATCGGCGCCGAAGACGCGGTGTACTTGCGCGGCGAGATCGCCACGGCTGGCGTCACGAAGGATGCCGTCGACAACATCTTGGGTTCGCTCTATGCAACGGTCGAGCAGACGTTCTTGGGGCTGCTGCGGATCGGTTTTGCCAGTCGTTTCGCGGACGATTGATCAGCGATTTCCCGTCTCGCGATCTGACGACCCACTGAGAGGGTGCCCGAGTGGGTGCAACTCGAGGGAGTCGGTCCCTTTGCACCCGCTCGGGCAAACCGACGTCATCACGATCGATCTCGGGTGACGGTCCAGCTACGGTCACCGGGATGCACGACCTTGTCGACATCGCGTTGATCGGCGGAGGGAACATGGGCGCCGCCCTGCTCTCCGGAATGATCGAATCGGGCCGGGTGCAGCCGTCGTCGGTTGCCGTGGTCGAGAAGATCGAACCGCGTCGGCACACACTCGTCGAGATGTTTCCAGGCGTCGCCGTCACGGCCGACGTTCCTCCGTGCGCATCGGCCGTCATCGCGGTGAAGCCCGACGGAGTCGCCGCCGCCGTCGAAGCCGCGGTCGCCGCGGGCGCGGCCCGCGTGCTGTCGATCGCCGCCGGAGTCACCAGCGCGGCGATCGAGACGGCTGCCGGACCTGGCGTCGCGGTCGTCCGTTCGATGCCGAACACACCTGCACTCGTCGGTCAGGGGGTGTCGGCGATCGCGCCTGGCGCCTCGGCTGGCGAGCTCGACCTCGCGTGGGCCGAGCAGATTCTGGAGGCGGTCGGCACGGTCGAGCGGCTTCAGGAAGAACAGCTCGACGCGTTCACGGGTGTGGCCGGATCAGGCCCGGCGTACGTCTTTCGCTTTGCCGAAGTGTTGATCGCTGCGGCGATCGAGCAAGGACTCGATGCCGAGGTCGCCGAGCGCGTCGTCACGCAGCTGCTCGTCGGGTCGTCGGCGCTGTTGGAGCGCGACGGTGACCCTGCTCAGCTGCGCGTGAACGTCACGTCGCCGGGCGGCACAACTGCTGCCGGGCTGGCTCGGTTCGACGACCTCGACTTCGCGGCGATGGTTGCCGACGTGGTCCGGGCGGCGACCGTACGCAGTCGCGAACTGGGCTGAACCTGCCGTTGGGCACTTCGTGACGGTTCCAAGTTTTTTCTTGTGTCCCTTTTCACATCGCGAAACCTCCCCTATCGTGTCCGGCGTGGAGACGCGTTAGTCGGAAACGACGATCAGCGCCGAATAGGGCTGGTGCCATCGGGGGGTTGGCGCTGGCCCTGTTCGCGTCCGGGCTCGAGTTGTACCTGAGACAATTCGCCGGGCCGCGGTAGCGTCCACGCTCGATGGGCCGCCGGTACGACACGATCTCGTTCCTCTCCGACTACGGGACCGACGACGAGTTCGTCGGTGTCGTCCACTCGGTCATCCGTGAGCTCGCGCCGCACACGACCGTGATCGATCTCACGCATGGCATCGCGCCGTTCGATGTTCGCGCTGGTTCGCTCGCGCTGGCGCGGTCGATCTCCTATGTCGCGTCGGGCGTTGTGGTCGCCGTCGTCGACCCGAGCGTCGGTACCGACCGACGAGGTGTCGCGATCGAAGTTGCCGGTGGTGAAGGTGTTCTGATCGGTCCCGACAACGGGCTGCTCGCACCGGCTGTGGCGATGGCGGGCGGTGCCGGACGATCGGTGTCGCTCACGAATCTCGAGTACCAACTCGAGTCGCCCGGTGCCACCTTCGACGGTCGCGATGTGTTCGCCCCTGCCGCAGCACATCTCTGCAACGGCGTCGACTTGACCGAGCTCGGCGACGCGGTCGACGCCGACCTGTTGTTCCCGGGCATGGTGCCGTTGCCGCAGGGTGACGACACGAAGGTGATCGCCCAGGCGCTGTGGGCTGACCGGTTCGGCAATGTGCAACTCAACATCGGAGTCGACGACCTTCCGGCGTCGTTCGGTGACGTCGTCGAAGTGCGGTTCAGTGCTCCCGCTGACCCGGCCGGAGGCACGACGAGAGTCGCAACTCGAGCGGTCACCTTCGCTGAGATCAGCGCCGGCGCCGTTGGCCTCGTCGTCGACGCGAATGGCATGCTCGCGCTTGCGATGAATCAGCGGTCAGCGGTCGAAGAGTTGGGACTCGATGTCGGCGACCAGGTCACGATCACGCCGCTCGACGAGGCATCGCGTGCCGCCGGCGAATCGGTGACCACTCCGGTCGATCTCACTCGACGCTGACCGACCTCGGCTTCAGGCCCGAGGTGGAACTCGTCCGGGATAGCGTTCCACTCGATGCGCCCAGCTACCACTCTCGCCCTCGGGATCCTGCTCGCAGCGATCCTCATCGCCGGCATCCTCTCGCTGATCCGTCTCTGAATGGTCTCGCTCATGAATCTTGCGCAGATCATCGATGGCCATGACGGCAACGACGTTGCACTCATCAGTCGGGGCCGACCCACGACGTACGACGAACTCCGTTCCCAGGTCGACCGCGTGCGCGGGGGACTCGCGGCCGCCGGTGTGGGCGACGGTGATCGCGTCGCATTGCTGTGCAGCAACTCGCGCCACTTCGTGGTGTCGTACCTTGCGATCGTGGGGCTCGGCGCGGTGGCGGTGCCGCTCAATCCGCTCAGCCCGTCGCCGGAGATCCAATCCGAGATCCACGCGGTCGGCGCCACGGCCGTCATCATCGAGAAGTTGAGTACAGCGACGTGGGGCAACGTCGATCGTGATGCGGTGCCCAGCGTGACCACGGTCATCACGTGTGACTCGACCAATGTTCCCGAGGGCGCGCTGACCATCGACGATCTCTTGACTGCCGAGCCGGTCGCCCGCGTCGCAGTCGATGGTGATCACCTCGCCACGTTGATCTTCACGAGTGGGACGGCCGGGAGCCCGCGTGCCGCAATGCTGACGCACCGCAACCTGCTTGCCAACATCGACCAGAGCCTCAGCGCGGCCGACCACGTCGGACGCGACGACGTGATCTACACCGTGCTCCCGCTGTTCCACATCTTCGGGTTGAACGTCGCACTGAACCTCGGGCTGTCGGTCGGCGCCACCGTGATGCTCGTGCAGCGCTTCGACCCGTTGACCGCCATCGAGTCGATCGGCGAGCGCGGCGTCACCGTGCTCCCAGGGTCGCCGTCGATGTGGGCGGCATTCTCGCACTTCGACGACACCTCGGCCGCCGACCTGTCATCGATCAGGCTCGGGCTGTCGGGTGCGGCGCGGCTTCCGGTCGCCGTCGCCGAGACCATCCGCGATCGATTCGGGGTCGAGATCTGCGAGGGGTATGGGCTGACCGAAGCGTCGCCCATCGTCACCTCATCGATCGGGGCGCCGGTGCGATTCGGCTCGGTCGGCCGTGTGCTCGACGGTGTCGAGGTCCGCCTCGTCAACGCCGACGGTGACATTCCGGCGGGTGACATCGGAGAGATCTGGGTGCGCGGGCCGAACGTGTTCGCCGGATACTTCCGCGACGCCGACGCCACCGACGCCGTCTTGACCGAAGACGGCTGGCTGAAGACCGGTGACATGGCCACGCTCGACGACGACGGTTTCGTGTATCTCGTCGACCGCGCGAAGGACCTCGTCATCGTGTCTGGCTTCAACGTGTTCCCGGCCGAAGTGGAAGAGGTGCTGGAATCGCACCCTGATGTGGTCGAGGTCGGAGTCGTGGGTGTTCCGCATCCGCACACCGGCGAGGCCGTCAAGGCATTCGCCGTTGCACGCGACGGCGCGGACGTCGACGAAGAGTCGCTGATCGAGTTCTGTCGGGATCACCTGGCTCGGTACAAGTGTCCGAGCAAGGTGCTGTTCGTCGACGAACTTCCGCGGCACTCGACGGGCAAGTTGGTGCGCCGGCAGCTCGTGATCGACTGACACAATTCGTGAGACATGCGTAACAACTGGTGAATTCGTGACCACCCGGCTTGTGAATCCGTGCACAAGGGACCTAGGTTTGCCCTGTGGCTGGCCAACGGACCCGACGTCGAATTCCCGAGGCGACGGTGGCGCGGCTCCCCGTCTATCTCCAACTCCTGTCGGAGCAGTTCGATGCGGGTGTTTCCAACATCTCGTCGGAGGAGATCGCCGAACTCGCCGCGGTCAACGCCGCCAAGGTCCGCAAGGACCTGTCGTACCTCGGCAGTTACGGCACCCGAGGCGTCGGCTACGAAGTCGAGTTCCTGATCTTTCAGATCAAGCGTGAACTCGGTCTGACCCATGACTGGCACGTCGTCATCGTCGGTGCCGGCAACTTGGGTCAAGCGCTCGCCGGTTACGGCGGCTTCGGAGAACGCGGGTTCCCGGTCGGTGGCATCGTCGACGTCGCCGACGACAAGGTCGGCAGTCTGATCGGTGGTGTGCGCGTGCGCCACATCGACGATCTCCAACACATCGTGCAATCGCAGAACGTCGCGATCGGTGTCATCGCCACGCCCGGCCCGGCCGCACAAGACGCCGCCGATGCGCTGGTCGCAGCTGGTGTCACCAGCATCTTGAACTTCGCGCCCACCATCATCAGCGCGCCGCACGGCATCAGCATCCGCAAGGTCGACCTCGCGGTCGAGTTGCAAATTCTCAGTTACCACGAGCAACGCCGTGCCAACGCACGCCAATCGACCGCGCTCAAGGCGGTCCCTGGGGCATCGGGCCGCGGGGCTTCGGCCTAGGCTGTAGGCGACATGTCCATCCTCGTCGTCGGCGTCAATCACCGCAGTGGGCCACTCCCGCTGCTTGAACGCCTCACGATCGCGCCGGAGCACCTGGCCAAGCGCGTGGCCGGGCTCGCGCAGCGCGACAACATCCGTGAGGCCGTGGTGCTGTCCACGTGCAACCGGACCGAGGTCTACGTCATTGCCGAGCGCTTTCACGGCGCCTACAGCGACGTCTGCGACTTCTTGTGTGAACTGGGCGACCTCGACATCGACGAACTGTCACCACACCTCTTCAGCCAACACGACGACGCCGCCGTCGGCCACCTTTTCGAAGTCGCTGCCGGCCTCGACTCCGCCGTGCTCGGTGAAGGCGAGATCCTCGGGCAGATCCGCACGGCATGGCAGGTTGCTCGCGACGAATCCGCGGCACGTGTCAGCCTCAACCTGTTGCTGCGCTCCGCTGTCGAAACCGGCAAGCGTGCCCGCAGCGAAACTGCCATCGGGCGCGGCACCGCATCGGTCAGCCACGCGGCTGTCGAGATGCTCGGCGACGTCGTCGGCGACCTGGCCGGGCGCCGCATCACCGTGGTCGGTGCCGGATCGATGGGCGAAGGTGTTGCTGTCGCACTCCACAAGGCAGGTGGGGCAGAGATCTGCGTGGTCAACCGCTCGCCCGAACGAGGCGCTGCGCTCGCTCAGCGGGTCGGTGCAACTGCCGTTGGATTCGACGAACTCGAGTTGGCGCTTGCATCCTCCGACGTGATCGTGGCATCCACGGGGTCCGGCGAGCCCGTGATCACCGTCGACCTGATCGAGCGAGCGCGTCCGGCTGACGCTGCGCCGCTGTTCGTCATCGACATCGCCGTTCCGCGCGATGTCGAGGCCGACGTGGCGACGCTGCCCGGAATCACCGTGCTCGACCTCGACGATCTTCGTGACTGGGCCGATCGCGGCCGAGCGCTGCGCGAGAAAGAGACCGACCTCGTTCGCGGCATCGTGCGCGAAGAAGTCGAGAACTTCGGTGTGGAGCTCACGGCTCGTCAGGCAGCACCCCTCGTCGCGTCGATGCATCAGGCTGCTGAAGCAGTGCGTACCGCCGAGATCGAGCG
Organism: uncultured Ilumatobacter sp.; assembly: GCA_938049325.1. GTDB lineage: Bacteria > Actinomycetota > Acidimicrobiia > Acidimicrobiales > Ilumatobacteraceae > Ilumatobacter_A. Next base: position 8,508 of record CALICC010000196.1, read on the forward strand.
ATTCGCAAGCCGACTGGCCGAGCTCGACCAGTCCGATCGCGACACCGTCGAGTCGTTGACCAAGGCAATCGTCTCGAAGCTGCTCCACGAGCCGTCGGTTCGTTTGAAGACCGACGCCGGAACGCCGCAGGGCGATCGGAACGCGGCAGCGATGCGTGACCTGTTCGACCTCGGTTGATCGCTGCTGATGTCCTCGGCCACCTTGCCGCCGCTGCGGATTGCCACGCGCGGTTCGCGCCAAGCGCTCGCGCAAGCCAACATCGTTGCCGCAGCCATCGGTGACACGACCGGACGCGCCGTCGAACTGGTGCTGATCGAGACCACCGGCGATGTACGGACCGACGTTCCGTTGCACTCCATTGGTGGGCAGGGTGTGTTCGTCAAGGAAGTGCAGCGTGCTGTGCTCGACGAGCGCGCCGACATTGCAGTGCATTCGGCCAAAGACCTCACATCCGACGTCGCCGACGGACTCGCGATCGGTGCGTTCACCGAGCGGCGCGACCCCCGTGACGTGCTGATTGGTTCGACGCTTGCGGAGCTCCCGCTCGGTGCCACGGTCGCCTCGGGTTCGGTGCGTCGTCGCGCGCAGCTCAGCGCTGTTCGCCCCGATCTCGAGTTCGTCGAATTGCGCGGCAACATCGACACTCGGCTGAGCAAGATTCCGGACGGCGGCGCCATCGTGATGGCGCTTGCGGCGCTGCAGATCCTCGAACTCACCGACCGGGTCGACGAAGCACTTCCGATCGAACGATTCGTGCCCGCGATCGGGCAAGGGTGCGTCGCCGTGGAGTGTCGCGCACGCGACGAAGCGACGCTCGATGCCGTTGCCGCGGTCGATCATGCCGAAACTCGACGCCAGGTCGAACTCGAGCGGGCGTTTCTCGCCGAGCTGGGGAGTGGTTGCTCGCTGCCGGTCGGCGGCCATGTCGTCGCCGATGACCTCCATGTGTTCCTCGCCGACCCCGAGACGAACCGGTCGGTGCGCGATGTCGTCGCACTGAGCGGGTCGATGCCGGAGCAGCTCGATGCTGCCCGTCAGGCCGCTCACAACGCTCAACAGCGCCTCGGATGACCGATCACCCCGACGACGTCCGTGAGCGGCCGTTGGCGGGCTGCACCGTGGCCGTGACGCGAGAGCGGCGCGGCCGACTGGGGCAGATGTTGGAGACTGCAGGCGCAACGGTGGTCCACGTTCCGTTGATCGAAGTCGTCGACCCGCCGAGCGAGGATGTGGCTCGTCTGCGCGAGGCCGTCGAGGCTGGCGTCGACTGGGTCGTGGTGACCTCGCCTGCGGGCGCTGAACGGGCCGGTCCGCTGGTGATCGATCGGGCCGAGGTGCGTCTCGCAGCGGTCGGAACAGCCACGGCGCAACGGCTTCGCGACATCGCTGGCCGAGAGATCGACCTGGTGCCGGACCGTCAGTTGGGTGTCGAACTCGCACGCGCGTTCAACGCGACGCAACCGGCGGGGCAGCGTGTCCTCGTGGCACAGGCCGATCGTGCCGACACCGGACTTGCACAGGCCTTGACCACGGGAAACCACCGAGTGCAAACGGTCACGGCCTATCAGACGAGGCTGCGGCACCCGTCGGTTGATGAAATCGATGTGTTGCGCAACGCCGACATGGTGTTGTTCGCAAGTGGTTCGGCGGCGACGGGATGGGCCGATTCTCTCGGTGCGTCGGCCTCGGAGACCCTTCCCGACATCGTGGTGGTCATCGGCCCGTCAACTGCTGCTGCGGCATGGAAATCGGGGCTCAAGGTCACCGACATAGCTGCCGATCATTCACTCGCAGGACTTGTCGATGCCGTCACGCTGGCATGGAGTAAACGAAAAAGTTGACGGCTCGTCGTCAAGTGCTGGCAGAATCTCCGCCACAGGCGAGCGAACGACGACCAGCGAGTCGTCGGACGGTCCGCCGCAACGAACACACGGATAGAGGAAAGAGTGGGACACACGGGTCGAAGCGAGCGCACACCACGCCTCGTTGCGGGTGCAGCGGTCTTGTTCGCGGGCTTGTCGCTGTCGACGTCCACTCCGAATGTCGGCGCCCGACCCTCGGTCGTTCTTGCGCAAGCTGACGAACTCTCCGTCGAACGTGCCGCCATGGCCGTCGGCGACGTCGTCGGGTCGCACCCATCGGTGTCGGGCGATGGTCGTTTCGTCGTGTTCCAGGGCGCCCCGGTCGTGCCCGAAGGAGCCGTCGACGATCGGCTTTCCACGATCTTCCTCACCGACCGCGAGTCCGGCGAGACCACCGAACTCACACCAGTGCCCGAAGGCCTGCGTTCCGGTGACTCGCTCTTTCCCGTGATCTCCGGCGACGGTTGCTCCGTTGCAACAGTCACCGAGATGGCACTCGACGTCTTCCGTGACGACGACCAGGACCAGCGGTGGGACATCTACCGCTCGACGCTCCCACATTGCGGCGGAGCGGTCGGCACCTGGGACCTCGTCTCGACTCGGTCCGGCTCCGGGGGCCTCGCTCGCGACGATGTCGCTGTCGCTCCACCGACGCTCTCGCGTGGTGGCACCCTCTTGGCCTACACGCACCACGCCGACCACTTGTACGAGGCGGGCGGCATCACCACGATTTCTCTCGTCGACCTCGAGGTTCCGATCGACGATCCGGGCCGGTCACGCTTGGTTGCAGGATCTCCCGCCGACTCTCCGAACGACACCTTCGTCCACGCAGGGCTCGATCAACCGGTGCTCTCGGGCAACGGCGAGCACCTCGCGTATCGTTCCGACGCCACCTCTGCCGAAGCGGTCCCGGGTTGGGCACCTGGCGACGTCGACGGTGGGAGCGCAACCGCACAGGTCTTCTCTTGGCGGATCGCCGAGCCCGACCCGTTCGTGGCGGTACAGCTGATCAGCGCATTGCCGGACGGAACCCCGGCTCCGGGCGGTGCGTCCGATCCCGACATCTCGCGCGACGGCACGAGCATCGCCTTCGTCTCGTCGTCACAAGACCTGGCCCCAGCGGTCTATCCGACGTGTTCGACCGACTGCCCGTCGCAGGTGTTCATCGTCAACCGTGACAGCGACCGCGACGGCAACGTCGGCACCAACGACGTCCCCGTCACCCAGCTGCTGAGCGTCGAGAACGACAGCGACCCGGCCGTCGCCGGAACATCCCCGTCCAGCCAGCCGGCCATTTCCGGTGACGGTCAGCTCGTCGCGTTCGTGACCAAGGCTCCCAACCTGCAGCTGATCCAAGTTCCTGGTGTCGGACGCGGCGACGACGGCGATCTGCTCCTCGCCGAAGTGCGCCTCGGCCGGCTCTCCCGACTCAGCAACGTCGACGGTGAAATCGTCCCGACGCAAGGTGTGCACGCACACCCTGACGTGAGCGACTCCGGCCGGACGACGGTGTATGACTCCTCAGCTGCAAACGCGTTGCTTCCCGACGGCGCCGTACAAGGCCGCCAGATCGTGGCACAGTCGTCCAACCCGCTCCTCTCGCTGCCCGACGCTGACCTCGGCACCACGCTCGTTGGCGTCAAAGGCGACGAGTGGTATGTCGCTGTGATCAATGACGGACCGTCGTCGTTCCGACCGACCTCGGTCACGATGACGAACTCGCAATTCCAGATCAATGAGGAAACGAGCAGCTGCCTGTTCGCCAGTTCGGTGCCTGCTGGAGGCAGCTGCACCGTCGCACTGTCGTACACGCCGTCGGCAGCTGGTGGCACCAGTGGCACGTTGACGGTCGCCGAAGAGGGCTTCGGGGCGGTCGAGGTTTCATCAACCGTCGCAGGAGCCGGCGGCGAGCCAGCGTTGCGGATCGATCCCGCTGGCGCCGATCTTGGTCTGGTGACCGTCGGCGAACCGAGCACCGAGTTCCAGTTCGACCTGCGCAACGTGGCGTTCGTTCCAACCGAAATCACCTCGTTCGAGATCACCGGTGAACACGCCGCTGAGTTCGAGTTCACCACGAATCTGTGTGCGTTCCGTCCGCTCAACCCGCGCGCTGCATGCAGCGTGGGTATCACCTTCACGCCGACCGATGCCGGCCGCCGCACGGCGCTCGTCCAGTTGGCGACCAGGTCCGGTCAGTACACGACGATGCTGGTGTCAGGCGACGGCGAGTACGAGCCGGTCGTGACGATTGACACCGATTCGGTCGAGGCCGGCGCCGACCTGTTCGCATCGGGGAGTCAGTACCCGCCGAACACCGAACTCACGGTGGTCTTCGGCGACGAACCGAATTCGTCGATCAGTGTGGTCACCGACGAGACCGGCTCGTTCGCTGTGCTCGTTCCGGTTGACCAGAACGAGCGTGGCGGAGAACGCACCATCGTGGTGCAGTCGTCGTCGGGAGCCGCAGCGAGTGCGCCCGTCGAGGTCGTCCCGGTCGACGACCAGGCATACATCGGGTTGCCGGGCTTCGGGCTCGGCTGACCGCTCGGCATCGGGCCGCTCGGCCCCTTCGTGGCCCGGAACGATGACTTACAGGTCGTCGACGTCGATTGCTCGGCCGCGCACGTTGACCGACGTTTCGCACGTCCCCGTCGCCGGATCGCCGACCGTGTCGCAGCGCACGCTCAAGGTCAGGTTGTCGCCCGGCTGCAGCCGAAGCTGCGTGATGCCCGGCTCGAAGAACGAACCGCGAATGTTGCCGAGTTCGTAGACGAACAGCTCTTCGGCGTTGACCGCGAGCGTGGCGCGCCCGGTATCGCCGTTGGCGTTCTCGACTCGAAGGTCGGTGATGTCGAGCACCTGGTCGGCTGGGACGCTGAAGGCGGTGTCGGCGATGTCGAGTTGTGCGGGGGTCACGGTCAGGCGGAAGCTCGACGGGATCCCGAACTCGGCGGCGGGACCGCCTTCGTCTTCCGGGACCGTGGTGACGGGCACCGATTCACCGCTCGATTCGGCGATCTCGGCAACCTTGGCATCGAACTCGCTCAACCGTTCATCGACGCGGGCGTTTGCTGCGTCGTTGATCTCGGGCTTCACGACGTGGAACCAGGCCGCGGCGATCAGACCGAGTGACGCAGCCACCGCTGCGACCTTGCCGATCGCGGCCGCAGGGATCGTGGGCGGCTGCACCAAACTGAGTCGGCCGGCGGCAGGTTCATGACCGGGCTGCTCGGCCTCGACCTCGAAGTCGAGGTGGCGCGTGGAGCGGCGAAAGATGCCGCGCTTGGCCTTTGCCTTCAGTCGGACGAGGCTCGACCCACCCGGGGCGATGCCCACCGCGGGAGGGTCGAAGTTGCCGTCGACGCGCGCCGTCGGGTCGATCAGACGGACGCGGCAGCTCGCCAAGGCGTTGCCGTGGTTCTCGACCATGAACTCGTAGCTGGCCCGACGACGAGTGCGGATGACCGGCTGCAGCGCCACAATGCGGCGGTCGTCGAAACCGAGCACGTCGAGGTTGGTCTCGGCGACGATGGTGTCGTCGGGTGCGTTTGTCGGAATGATCCGGACGCCGACGCTGGTCGGCCCGGCCGACGTGGTGGGCAGCTTCGGGGGGACGATGGCGACACTGACCACGTCGCTCGACCCGGCGAACAACGTCAGGTTGCCCTGCTCCACGGTGACCCAGTCGGCGGTCAGCCCGCTCGGAACAATCGTGTAGCTCTCGGTCGTGGCGCCCAGGTTCTGGACCGACAGCTGGAGCACCAGCGATGAGCCGGGATCGATCTCGACGTCTTCGTTGGAGAACCATGCTTGGACTGACACGGCACCGAAGCTACTGCCCACGGGATGCCACCGACCGGCAATCGACATCCGACTCAGGCGTGGAGTGGCCCGCGAAGGGCTGTCGTTCGATCTCCGAGAGGCGGGTGTCAGGGGACGGCTGCCGTAGGATCACGGCGTGCCCCGTGACGTGCCTGGACCGATCGATCGCCCACGACGACTGCGTCGCTCTGCAGCGATGCGGTTGTTGGTTTCGGAAGTGCACGTTCGAGTCGATGACCTCGTTGCCCCGCTGTTCGTGCGCGAGGGGATCAGCGAGCCGCAACCGATCGAATCGCTGCCCGGTGTCGTCCAGCACACGCTCGACTCGTTACGGCGCGAGGTGACCGAACTGGTCGGCCTGGGTGTGAAGGCGGTGATCCTGTTCGGCATTCCTGCGCAGAAGGACGCCGTTGGAAGCGCCGCCTGGGACCCGGACGGAATCGTGCAGCAGGCGTTGCGTGCGCTCGCTGCTGACCACGGCGAGAACATCGTGCTGATGGCCGACCTCTGCGTCGACGAGTACACCGATCACGGCCACTGTGGCGTCGTCGACGAACACGGCAACGTCGACAACGACGCCACGCTCGAGCTGTACATGAAGTCGGCGGTCGCACAGGCGAGCGCCGGCGCACATGTCGTCGCGCCGAGCGGCATGATGGACGGCCAGGTTGCCGCGATTCGCGGAGCGCTCGACGACGCCGACTTCTCTGACGTCGCGATCATGGCGTACTCGGCAAAATACGCGAGCGCCCTGTACGGACCGTTTCGCGATGCGGTCGACGTGTCGATTGCAGACGGCGGAGATCGCCAGGGATACCAGCAGGACCATCGCAACGTCCGCGAGGCGATGCGCGAAGTGGAGCTCGACATCGCCGAAGGTGCCGACATCGTCATGGTCAAGCCGGCGCTGGCCTACCTCGACGTGATTCGCGACGTGGCAAGCAGCGTCGACCTCCCGGTGGCGGCGTATCACGTCAGCGGCGAGTACGCGATGATTCATGCTGCGGGCGAGCGCGGTTGGATCGACACCGATGCCGTCGCACTCGAGCACCTCACCGCGATCAAGCGGGCTGGCGCCAACGTCATCCTCACCTATTTCACCCGCTGGTTCGCCGAACACGCGGTCGACTGACCAACGCAAGCGCCCCGCTGCTCGAACCCGATGGCACAGACCGGAGATACATGACCGAGACGATGATTCCATTCTGCGACGAGGCCGGCTGCTCGGCTGCTGGCTGTACCGCCACGATCTGTACCGGTGCCGGACTCCCGTCGAACACGGCGATGTTCGCGCGATCGCAGGCAGCGATTCCCGGTGGGGTCAACTCGTCGATTCGTGCGTTCCGGTCCGTGGGCGGCGAGCCGTACGTCGTGGCGCGGGCCGAAGGGGCGACGATCACCGACGTCGAGGGAACCACCTACTACGACCTGGTGCAGAGCTACGGCGCCGTGATCCTCGGGCACGCGCATCCCGCGGTCACCGCGGCCGTCACAGCAGCTGCTGCCGACGGAACCTCCTATGGTGCGCCGACGCCGCGTGAGATGAAGCTGGCCGAGGCGATCTCCGAACGTGTGCCCAGCTGCGAACGCGTGCGGTTGATGAACTCCGGCACCGAGGCAACGAGCACCGCCATTCGACTGGCCCGCGGGGTCACCGGTCGCGATCGCATCGTGACCTTCGCCGGCAACTTTCATGGCGCAACCGATGCACTGCTGGTTGCTGGCGGGAGCGGCATCGCGACCCTCGGACTCCCAGGAACCGCTGGAGTACCGAGCGCAGCGGTCGCCGAGACGATGGTCGCGCCGTACAACGTCGTGCCGACGCTGACCGACGAAGTCGCCGCGGTGATCGTCGAGCCGGTCGCGGCAAACATGGGCGTGGTCGCGCCCGCCCCGGGCTTCCTCGACGGGTTGCGTGCCGAGTGCGACCGAGTCGGCGCGCTGTTGATCTTCGACGAGGTCATCACCGGGTTCCGCCTGTCGCCGGGCGGAGCGCAGGAGAAGTACGACCTCGCCCCCGACATCACCTGCTTCGGCAAGGTCATCGGCGGTGGGCTCCCGATTGGGTCGATCGGCGGACGCGCCGACGTGATGGAACACCTGTCACCGCTCGGTCCGGTCTTCCACGCGGGCACGCTGTCGGGGAACCCGCTGGCGACCGCTGCCGGGCTCGCCGCGCTGAGCGAGCTCACGCCCGACGTGTACATCGAGTTGCTTGCGCGTGCCCGACACCTTGCTGCACTTCTGCGCGACGCCTGTGCGTCCGCGGGCTTCGCTGCGTCGTTCCCGGTCGTGGGCACGCTGGTCGGCATGGTGTGTGGCGAGGAAGCGGCCAACCCGGTGCAGAACTTCGACGATGCGAAGACCACCGACGAAGCTGCCTTCGGCGCGTTCTTCCGAGCGATGCTGGCCGAGGGTGTTGCGATGGCGCCGGGTGCCTACGAGGCGATCTTCGTCGGTGTCGCGCACACCGACGACGTGATCGACCGGATTGCCGAAGCGGCCGAGCGTGCCGCCCGGCGCGCCGTGGCCGAACTTGCCGGCTGAGCCTGTGACCTGAGCCGGCGAAGGGTGGCCTCGCGGCAGCGCGCTCCTTGGGTACGTTGGTGTGGTGCGTCAGTTGTTCACCGTGCGATTTCTGGCAGTCGCCGTTGCGCTCGTCTTACTCGCCGTTGCGGTCGACGCAATCTTCGGTGAACCCGACCAGACCGGTTCGGTCGCCCTTGCCGGTCCGGTCGACTTCGACGAGGACGGCAACCCGATCGAGCGGCGCGTCGACCTCATCGAGCCGGTCATCCGGTTCTTGAGGTCAGACGACTTCGAGGTCGGCGACGACGGGCTCACGGTCGGAACGGTCGACGCCGTGCTCGGACTCGGCCGAGTGATGCGGATCGCCCCGGGCACCCCGGGCAGCATCGAGTGTCGCAGTCTCGCGGTGGAGAATCGGTGCGTGGTCTTCGCCGACATGCTCGGCGACGCGGTCGTGTGGTTCTCGGTCTTACCGCGCGCTCCTCGTGACACCGTCGAACTTCCGCCGATCGTCGACCTCGAGGACGGCTATGCCGTGTTCGAGAACGGTTGGCGCATCCTCTACCCGCCGGTCATCGAGCGGAACTGTGACGACGAGGACGTGGCGAGCTTCAGTGACTTCCTGCGTCGGTTTGCTCCGAACAGCGTGTCGATCGTCGACCTCGAGACGCAGCAGGTGACCGAAGTCGTGTGTGGCGAAGAGTTCGTCCCGCCCACGACGGCGGAAGTTTCCGATGGCTCGCTCACCGGGCGCCTCGGCGTAGGCCCGACGACGACCGTCGAAGCGCTCGATCCCGACGTCCAGGCACCCGACAACTGAGCGGCTGACGGAGCGGGCAGGTAGGAGACCGGGCGGCCGAGAGACCGGACGCCTCAGCGAAGGAGTGCGTGGGCGGCGGCAAGCCCGGAGTTGTGAGCTCCTTCGACACGCGGGCCCGCAAACGCATCGCCGGCGAGCACGATCGTGTCGTCACACGTGACCCAGCACGGGTCGGGCCAGACGGTGCGCGGCGTCGCGAAACGCCACTTCTTGAGTTGCGATTCGACGATCGACGCTGCACCGAGCCAGGGCTGGGCGGCGGTGATCAGCGCGTCGAGTGCGGCGTCGTCGTCCCAGTGCGCTTCGCTCCACTCCGGGTTCGCGTGGAACGTGACGGACGGTGTTGCGCTGATGCCTTTCGAGGCGTTGTCGGCGATGAAGCTGAAGACGGCGTCGGCGTTCTGTACGCCGCCTGACGGCGCGATTGCGGGTGCGGCGTCGAGCGTCGCGAGCAGGCCGATAGTGCGGTCGTACTCGGTACGGAACAGCGCCTCGTCGAGTTCAACCCCGCTGTCGACAAGGAGCGCGAACGCTTGGGGGAGCGGGCAGGTCACGATCACGGCGTCAGCGTCGCGCTGGGTGCCGTCATCGATTGCGACGTGCCAACGCGTCGGTGCATCAGAGCGGTTCTCGCGCACGGCGAAGGCCATGGTCGAGGTTTCGACCGTGAGGCCCCGAGCGAGATCTTTCGCGATCGCGTTCATGCCGCCGGTGCCGACGTAGCGCGGGAATCCGTCTCCAGAATCCTGCGCTGCATCGGTGACGGCACTGCCGAGGCCGCCGGGCGTCGGGCCGCCGAAGCCGTGGTTCCAGACCGAGACGACGCCGCGCTCCACCCACTCGTCGACTTGGCGCTGAAACGCCGGGGTGCGCACGGTGAAGAACTGGGCGCCGTGGTCGAGTCGGGCGTCGCCGATCCGTCGGGTCGCGAGACGTCCGCCAACAGATCGACCTTTGTCGACCAACGTCACGTCGACACCTGCTGCCGAAAGTTCTCGGGCTGCAATGAGGCCAGACAGCCCGGCTCCGACGACGACGATGTGCATCGATTCAGGCGGTCGAAGCCAGATCGGCGTCGCCGTCGCTCGTCGTGTGAGCGGTCCACGTCTTCTCGGCCCGGCCGAGGAACTCGAGAAGTATCCGGTTGAACGTCGTGGCGTGTTCGACCATGAACCCGTGAGCTGCGCCGCTGATGACGACGAGTTCGGCGGTGGGAATCCGCTCGGCGAGCTCTTCGCTGTCGCCGCGCGGGGTGAGGATGTCTTGGTTGCCCGCGAGCACCATCACGGGGACCTCAATGTTCTCGAGTTCGTCGACGAGGTCGAGGTCGACGTTGAGGATGGCTTCTACCTGGCCGGCAAAACCATGCGCCGGGCGGCCGAGAGCGAGCGGTCCGAGCCAACCCATAGCCGGCACGAACCGCCGGAACGAACGTGGGCCCATGACCCAACGGACCGCCTCGGCGCTCATCTTGCCGAGGCCGCCTTCGAGGGCGTTGGTCCGCCACTCGCGCAGCAGTTCTTCGCGCCACGGATGGTTCGCGCCAGCGGTGCACGCGAGGGTGACCGATCGGATGCGCTCGGGGTACTTCACCGCGACGATCTGGCTGATCGCACCACCCATCGATGCGCCGACCACGTGCGCGGTGTCGATCTCGGCATGGTCGAGCACGGCGATGGCGTCGTCGGCCATCTGTTCGAGGCTGTAGGTGCCGTGCGGTTTGTCGCTGCGACCGGCACCTCGGTTGTCGAGTGCGATGGCCTGGTACCACGGCGCGGTGGCCATGCGCTGAAGTGCCCAGCCGCTCTTGCCGGCGCCGAGGCCCTGGATGAACAGCACCGGAGGGCCGCCAGGGCGGCCGGTCTTGGAGTAGTGGATGCGCGTCCCGTCGCTACTACGTACGTAGGTCATCAGTGAGATCCAATTCCGCTGAGCGGGAGCCAATCGAGCGGGGTTCCCGTGGGTATGTCGCCCATCTCATCGAGTAGGTCGCCGATGTCGCCTCGGAGGCGGTCGGCGAGTTCGAGCTCGGCCAGCGGACCTCGACGTTTACGCGGAGGTCGGGTCGCTGGCCCGATCTCGACGCGAGCTCGACGGGCGAACGGACTCGACGATGCTGCGGCCGGAAAGACGCGAGTGCCGGTGGCGAGCGCGGCGTTGACGAGCGTGTGGTCGATTGCTCCGACCGCGCGTGAACCTCGGGTCGATGCCGCGGTCACGACGACGACCTCGTTTGCGCGCAGCGCTCCAGCCAGCTCGTCGGGGTGATCGAGGAGTCCACCGATTCGCCGGTTGAACATGCCCCGTTGTGTGCGGCCCGGATGCACGAGGAAGCGCACCGGTCGATCGATGGCTTCGCTCACGGCAAAGGCGGTGAAAATCGCGCTCGATGCCATGAGCGGGGAGTTGACCACGATCAAGGCACCCGCCCGTTTGGGCAGATGTTGATCGCCGCCGGTCGATACGTCCCACCGGAGTTGG
>CALICC010000197.1 GCA_938049325.1 uncultured Ilumatobacter sp.
CCGACGTTCTCGTCGACCCATTCGTCGGTCAATTCGGGAAGTTCACGGGACTGCACCATCTGGACGGTGACCTTGAAGTCGGCGGCGTCCTCGGTGCCCTTCGGCGTCGACTCGAATTCGAGGACATCACCAGCTGAAGCGCCGACCAGCTTGTCGTCGAAGTCGTCGGTCACCCAACCCTGACCGATCTCGTAGGACCAGTCTTCGGTGTTGAGGCCCAGCACCTCTTCACCGTCACGGGTCGCTTCGAGGTCGATGACCACGAAGTCACCCGTCGCCGCCGGTCGTTCGACCGTGTCGAGCGACGCTTCTCGTGCCAACTCCGATTCCTGCGCCGAAACGACATCGTCGTCGGACACTTCGACCGACGGCAGTTCGACGGTCAGCGAGTCATACCCCGAGATCGTGATGACAGGACGTACTTCACACGTCGCCTCGAACTCGACCGGACCGGATTCTTCGCCGTCGGTGATTTCGACCTCCGGCGTGGCAATGAGGTCGACGTCGTGTTCTTTCACCGACTTCGACAGGTACTCGGGCACGGCGTCGCGCAGTGCCTGCTCACGAGCAGGCCCCATGCCCACGCGAGCCTCCAAGACCTTGCGCGGCACCTTGCCGGCGCGGAAGCCCGGGAGGTTGACCTCCTTGGCCAACAGCTTGAACGCTTTGTCGATGTCCTTGTCGAATTCCGCCTCATCGACTTCGACGTACACCTTGACCTTGTTGTCCTCGAGGACTTCAACCGAGCTCTTCACGATGGCCCACGCTATCCGTATTGATTGATTCGGCCTCAGATCACGTCGATGGAGCGCAGATCTCATCGGCCGAACCGCCAAACTCCCTCGCTGGCGCTCACTCGCGGGCCGTATTGATTGATTCGGCCTCAGATCACCTCAATGCACCGCAGATCTTCCAGGCGGCATGCACGCTTCCCGGCTTGCGTCGGGCAGAATGGTGCTGTGGAGTACTGGAAGCCGCACAAGCTCGCCTCGCCGCACACCGGCCAGATCGCGTTGAAGATGAACGACAAGGTGCGCAGCACTGCCGAGATTCACGGCGTGCCGGTCGGGACCGAAGGCAAAGTCATCCTCGCGAACGGCTTCAACTGGCTGCGCTACCGCGTCTTGTTCGAGAATGGCGCCGAAATCGGCGATTGCGATCATCGCAACATCGAGCCGATCGGCCGAACCGCAAAGCGGCTCGCCAAGCTCGAAGCCAAGGCCAACCGCTAGCAACGTCGCCGGCTCACGCCGAGCCCCACTGGCGATGTCCGTCGACGCCGTCAGCCGACTGGAACAACGAACGGGAGTAGCCGTTCGAGTGCTCTGACGTGTTGGTCGACGCCGACCGGCAGATCACGCGTGCCACCGACTTCGATCAGCATCGATGGACGTTTGAGATCGAACGCGGTCCACGACTCTCCCCCGCCGACCTGTCGCAGCCCGGTCCGCACCGGAACCCCGGACACCTCTGACCACAGGTCGGCGTACCCCGGCGGGCAACCATCGAGCGCAGCCACGTAGCCGAGCGGTTGGTGCACCCAGATCACGAGGTCGGGGTTTGTCCACTTCAGCAACGCCACGAGCGCCGCCGTTTCCGGCTCCGACTCCGGGCGGCCACCGGAGTGCAACGTCGGCTGCCAGCCCCAGGCGAAGTTGCGGTTGATGTCGACACCTCGGGCGTTGTGCCGACTGCCGGCCTCCCACCCATCTGGATTGGCCAGCGGCAAGATCGTCAGATGGAGATCGTCGGGGCACAGGACCTGGCTGCATCCGGCGGCAAGTTCGAGCCCGGCCCGCTCGTCGCCGTGCACACCGCAGATCACCACGACCCGACGCGTCGGCGCTTCCGGCCTCAGGTCCCAACGCTCCAAAGGGACTCCTTGCGCCGAGGTACCGTACGTCGCGGTCGTCCACGTGTCGACGGGATCCGGCGGACGCACTCGCAGCGGCTTCTCGGTGGCGCGGCCGAATCCTGTCCCAGGCATCGCCAGCTGACGCTCGACGAACCCACCGCGGACCACAGCCGATCGACCGAGCGCCACCGCCGACGCCGCGGCTCCCAGAATCACAGCTCGTCGCGAGAAGCTCCGCACCTGCGTCACATTACGGCGGTCTCACCGGCCGCCCACCTCTCGACCACAATCACTCCGAGAAGCCTGCCGATTGCGAGACGCCCGACGCACCGCGCGTACGGTCGAGACCTTGGGAGCGGAATCGACCAGACGACAGAAACTGTTCGCTGCCATCGTCGTTGCCGCTGTCGTGGTCGCGTTCTTCGTCCTCGGCGGGTATTCCTGGCTGCGCGGTGACGGCAACGTCGAACGGCTGTTGACCGAGACCGGCATCGTCGGGCCGCTCATTTTCGTCGCTGCGATGTGGCTTACCCAACCCCTGGGGATCCCGGGCCTCGTCTTCATGGCCCCGGCAGGCATCGTCTGGTCGACTCCACTCGCGATTGCGCTGGCATGGATCGGCAACATGGGTGCCAGCTACATCGCCTTCTCGTTCGCGCGCTGGTTTGCACGCGATTGGGTCAGCGAACGAATTCCGCTTCGCATGCGCGACTATGACGACCGCATCGAGGCGGGCGGCATCTGGCCCGTGGTGCTCCTGCGAGTGGTGTTCGGCCAGCTGCCGCCCGCCGACTGGCTGCTCGGCGTCACGAAAGTCTCAACGCGCAACTTCGTCATCGGCACGGGGATCGGCATCATCCCGGGCGTCGTGCTGTTCGTGGTCGCAGGCGGTGGGATTCTCGAGGCGCTGGGCGACACGTCGACCGGAACCCGCCGCATCATCATCGGTGCACTCATCGCGCTCGCTGTCGGCCGGCGCGTCGTCACCCGACGCAAACGCCTGAACTGATCCTCTCTCACATCCGTTCTCTGGGCGTTTGAGTACCTCAGAGGTACACAAACGCCCAGAGAAGGGACTATCGGGGGACGGCGCGGCGCGGGTCACCGGCTGATGCGCATCTCGATCCAGGACTCCCCGTCTGCTTCGAACGCTCGCTCCATCTCGAATCCGAGCTTGGCGTACACGGCGCGCGCTCGAGGGTTGCGCGCCAGCACTTCGAGCGTGATCGAGGCCAAGCCCACGGCGCCGAGACCGTGCGCGATGACGAGCTCGGTCGCTTCGGTTCCAAAGCCGCGGCCGAACCAGGCCGCTCCGCGTAACGAGATTCTGAAGCTGCATGAGTTCGCGTCCGGATCGAATTCGTTGAGCACGACTTCGCCGATGAAGTCGTCGGTGTCGTTGTCGATGACTGCGAGATCGAGTCGTTCGTTTTGGTCGGGCCTCGACCGACACCATTCGTCGATCTGTGCACGGTCGAACCTCTCGGTCGTCGCCGTCAGGTCGTTGCCCTCGGCGTCGTGGACCATCTCCCACACCGCATCGGCATCGCCGTCGTTGAGTTGTCGAAGGGTGACGCGCTCCCCGATCAGGACCGGCGCCTTCCAGCGATGCGACTTGGCCACCAGCCGATTCTGCCAGCCGCGATGCGGTGGTCAGCGCGCGAATTGACCATGATCGACGTCGTGCAGATCTCTGACTTGTTCTCAATCGACGGCAAAGTTGCCTTGGTGACCGGCGGCTCGCGCGGCATCGGCGAGATGATCGCCGCCGGCTTCCTCGCCAACGGCGCCAAGGTGTACATCAGCTCACGCAAGGCCGACGTCTGCGAAGCGACCGCCGCGTCGCTCATGGAGCGATTCGGCGGCGAGTGCATCGCGATTCCGGCCGACCTGTCGGACCTCGCTGGCGCACAGGCCCTCGCTGCAGCAATTCGCGAGCGAGAAGACTCCCTCGACATCCTGGTCAACAACGCTGGCCAGGCGTGGGGTGCCCCACTGGAGGAGTTCCCCGAGAAGGGATGGGACCGCGTGATGGACGTCAACGTGAAGGGCCCGTTCTTCGTCATCCAGCAGCTGCTCGACCTCCTCGAAGCAGCCGGCACCCAGGACGACCCCGCGCGCATCATCAACATCGGTTCGATCGACGGCTTGCGCCCGCCGCGGTTGCAGACGTATTCGTACAGTCCGTCGAAGGCGGCCATCCACGCCATGACTCGCCAGCTCGCATCTGAGCTCGCCCCGCGCAAGGTGCTCGTCAACGCAATCGCTCCCGGCCCTTTTCCGACGTGGATGCTGTCGACTGGAGTCGGTGGAGGCGGCGACGTGGACAACACTGATTGGGATGCCGTTGCGCAGACCAACCCGCGCCGCCGAGTTGGAACTCCCGAAGACATCGCCGGCATTGCAATCTTCTTGAGCTCGCGAGCCGGGGCGTTCACCGTCGGCGAGATCATCACCTGCGACGGCGGCATCGTCGTCAGCTAGTTCGACGAGCGCGTCGACGAATCACACACTCCGCACGAACTCGCGATCTACAGTCGTCGTCATGGCCAACGACAGTCGCGCATGCGGAACCTGCACCTACTTCGACAACACCGCTGAAGCCGTCGGCGAAGGCGAGTGCCGCCGCTACGCACCCCGGCCGGTGTCAGACCGCCGAGAGACGATGTGGGTCTCGGTCTCGACGACCGACTGGTGCGGCGAGTACTCGGCGGCGAGCTAACTCAGACCGAGCAACACGGCTCGTTCTCGTGCCTCGGCGAGCATCGACGCAGCGTCTTCGGGGAGGAGCCAACCGGCTTCCACCGCGGCGTCGGCCGACTCCTGCGCCGCGCCAGCCCACGACTCGAGGCTGCCCGCGTAGAGCGAGTCGAGCACACCGTCGCCGAGCGGCAGGGTTTGTCCGAAGAGAAAGCACGAGCCTTCGTCTGGACCTGGGTCACCTGAGAGCACCCGAAGCGGCGCGTCGACGACCGGGGTACGGACTCCGCCAGTGGCGACACCAGCCGCGTCACGCACGAAGGCGACCCCGTCGACCTCGACGTCGAGCTGCGGCGATATCGGCGGCAAGGTTCCGTCGCTCACCCACGCGACGAGGTGGTGGGTGGCAGCTGCCAACGTCTCGTGTTGAGGTCCATCGTTGATCGGGGTGGAGCAACCCAGGATCGAGCCCGAGTCGGGCGACCGAGGCAGCCCACTCGCGAACAACGAATACGCGTCAGCGTGCGCCGTTCCAGCGACCTCCCATGTGCGGACCGAATCGGTGTCGGGCTGACGAGCGTCCTGGAAGCCAAGTGCGAAGAGGTCGGTCTCGGTCGCGTACTGAAGAACGGGGACGTTCAGGTCGGTGCGGATGTGTGTGAACGCGAGGCCGTCGGCGTCTCGCTGCCCGTCGGGCGCCGTTCCCGTCGCTCCCCGACTGTGTACGAGGAATCCGTCGTACACGTCGACGAGCGGATGGACTGCGTTGACGTATCCGGTCATGAAGAAGGCCGACTGCGACTCGCCGAGCGCGATCACGCTCGCTGGTTCCAAGCCGCCGAGCACGTCCGAGTCAGAGACCGCTACCCCGGCCTGGGTGAAGACGTCGTACGCGAATTCGTCGCCGGGATGGTTGAGATCGCCGTATCGGACCGGGTCCTTGACCGGCAACCCGTTCGTGTCGATGAGACCACCTTCGATGAAGGACTCGTCGTCGCCCATCACACCGACGAACTGCGCTGAGACTGCGACATAGCCATGCCCTTCGCGCCCGATCATCTCGTGGAGGAATCCCCAGTCGGGAGTGGTGTCGGTGCCAGCGGTGACGTTCATCCACTCGACGAGTACGACGCCGCTGAATGCCTCGGCCGGCGGCGTCCGAACGATCATGCGCGTGGTGTATGGCGCGACCACTCCACTCTCGACGGAGTCCCATGTTCCATCGGTCTCGAGGTCGTCGAGCGCCGTGTAGCTCGAGGCTTCTCCGCCGAGGGAGAACTCCGCTTCGCTATATCCGTCCGGCAACGGTGCGGTCGCCAATGGTTGCAGGGTGCCGCCACCGAGATCTGCGAGTGGCGCGACGTCTGGCACGCGCACCTCGGCAGGTTCCGGCACAGGTTCGGTGTCGGGCGGTGCTGGCGCGGTGTCGCCCGTGGTATCGGGCGGCTCTGTATCGGCCGGCTCCGGCTCTGCGGAATCCGGAGGCGACACTTCAGCACGTTCGTCCGCCGCCTCTGCGGTTTCAGGCACGGCCGACTCCGCCGACGGCGTTTCGCTCGACTCCGGCGACGCCGCATCGTCGCTGCTGCATCCCGCGACGACGAGCGCAGCACAGGCCAGCGCTCCCAACGATCGATTCAGCTTCCGACTTCGACCCGACATCTGCGCCTCCTCGGCGTCACGTTGACGCCCGGTCGCGAACCTAAGCCACGGCCGCGACCGACGACGCCTCGAAGGCCGTATCCAATCGAGCACAGCGCTCTCATTCGTCGAGGTCGTGACGACGCCAACGTGTACGTCGGGGCGCCGATCAATCCCGATGAGTGCACGACGCATGGCATGCATCTCCGCGAGGCTGTGTGCCCGACCGATCGCTGAAGGTTCCGACCATGTTCAACTCCAAGCTCGCCCCGACCCTGCTCCCGGCACTCGTGGTCGCCCTCCTGGCAGCTGCCTGCGGGTCATCCGATGAAGGCACCGGGGTGACCCCTTCCGCCACCGACGCTGCCGAGACGGGCGAGACCGGCGAGACCGGCGAGACCGGGAATTCGACACCATCGGAGACGACATCCACGCCGACATCGATCATCGAGGCGTCGAGCATCGAGTGGGAGGCGTGCGGATCGCTGGAATGCGGCGAGGTGGTCGTGCCGGTCGATTACGACGACCCCGACGCCGGGACACTTCGCCTCGCGGTCAACGTCCACCGCGCCACGAATCAAGACGAGCGAATCGGATATCTGGTCGTCAATCCCGGCGGGCCGGGAGCCAGTGGCCTGCAATATGCCGAGTTGGCCGCGTTGGGTGCCGGCACCGGATTCTCGGGTCCGGTGATCGAGCGTTTCGACATCGTCGGCTTCGACCCGCGAGGCGTTGGCGAATCGGAACCGGACTTCACATGCGGCGAACCCGGCGAGCACCTGGCGCTCCTCACCCAGGTCGACGACATGGTCGACACACCCGATGAAGTCGCACTCATCGAGCAGGCCGTGAACTTGTGCGTCGATTCGATGGGTCCCGTCGCCAGCCTCCTCGGAACCGCCAGCGTCGCTCGCGACATCGATGAGATCCGCAAAGCGCTGGGAACGGATCAGATCAGCTTCTTCGGAGCGTCGTACGGCTCGGCGATCGGCACCTGGTACGCCACGCTGTTCCCGGACTCGGTCCGTGCCATGGTCGTCGACGGTGCCGACAACCCGGTCGACGATCTCTCGACCCAAGCCGCTCGCCTGGAGAACAGCGTCGAGGAGTTGGCTCAGTTCGAAATTCTGCTCGGCGCTGCACTGGACGCCTGCGACTCTGCGGACTGCCCCATCTACAACGACGGCGATCCGCGCGGGTTCTACCTCGAACACGTCGACAAGCTCTCGTTGGTCAGCGACGATTTCGGCGGTGAACCATCGGCGGGTGCACTCGGGCTGATCACTCCGCTCTACAGCGAGCAGACGTGGCCGCAACTCTGGCTGGGACTGGCGCAACTCGCTGACGGCGACACGAACATCTTCAAGCAGTTCGCCACAATCCAGTTGGGCGACGAGATCGGCCAGGTCAACTTCACCGCACACGTGAACTGTCTCGACGAGTGGGCGTTGCAACCTCAATTCGATCGCGAGACGCGCCTCGGTGACGAGGTTGCGTTGGAGGACGTGTTCGACGAGGAATTCCCGCTGCTGTCCAAGGTCGACGTCGACTCCGTGAGCCCGTGCCCGTTCTTCGACACGCTGGATCCGGAGCCGCTGGATCGTCCGCTCGACGGGAGCGATGTCCCGATCGTGGTCATCGGCAATCCTTCGGACCCCGCGACTCCGTTCGTCGAGAGTCAAGAACTGGTCGAGGAGACGCTGTCAAATGGCATTCTCGTGCAGGCCGACCACTTCTCGCATGTCGTCTATCCGCAGAACACGTGCGTCAATCGGATCGTCGAAGATGCGCTCATCGATGTGGTGCTGCCCGAACCCGACACCGTGTGCGCCGCCGAGTCTGACGAGAGTCCTGGCGGCCTGACACCGGACGCAGTTGCCGACGGCGCATTCGGGGCATGCCTCGCGGGCGTTGCCGATGACGCGGATCGGGAGACAACCGAAGAGGCGTGCCGCACGTTCGCTGACCGCGTCGTCGACGAGATCGGCGTCGAGGAGCTTTCGGTCATCCTCCAAGGCGGCAACAGCGATGCAGCCGATCAGCTCGCCGAGATCTTCGTCGAGGTGATGATGGAATTCGACCTCCCGGTGCCCGGCGAATAGCCGACGTGCAACACCGCCCTTTCCGTGAAAGCAACGAACTATTGGGCCGTCCAGCCACCGTCGACCGGCAGTACAGCGCCGTTGACCATCGCGCCGGCTTGGGATGAGAGATAGATGACCGCCCCGGCCACGTCGGCGATCGTGCCGACATCGCCCATCGGAATGCGGTCGACAACACCTTGTCGATACGCGGGATCGTCGAGCCGCTCGGCAGTACCGGGCGTGTAGATGAACGTCGGTGCGACCGCGTTGACGGTGACGCCTCGCCCACCCCATTCGAGAGCGAGCACTCTGACCAACTGATTCACTGCGCCCTTCGATGCGCAGTACACGGCGTGGTCGCGGATGCCGACGAGCGATGCCTGCGAACTGATTGCCACGATGCGGCCGGATCCCTGTTCGAGCATCACCCGCCCGGCAGCCTGTGCGGTGAAGAACAGGCCTTTCGCGTTGACGTCCATTATCTCGTCCCAGTCGGCCTCGGTGACGTCTTCGGCCGGGTGGTTTGCACCGAGTCCCGCGTTGGCGACCAGCACATCGAGTCGTCCGTGCTGGGCAACCACGTCGTCGACCGCCGCGGTGATCGAGTCGTTGTTGGTGACGTCGAGCGCATGGCCGGACGCCGAACCGCCTGCTGACCGGATGGAGGAGGCGACACGATTCGCGTCGTCGGCTGAGCGGGCCGTCACTGCGACGATGGCACCCGCAGCGGCGAGTGCCTCGGCGAGCCCTTCACCGATTCCCCGGTTCGCTCCGGTGACCAACACCACGAGGTCGGTGAGTGCAAAGGTCGGAAGATGGTCGCTGTCCACGAATGCGATCTTGCCATGTGCCGACGAGTCACAAGCGCAGCACTTGGGTGACCGGCCCGGTGCGATACCTCGGTCACCCGACGGATACGTTCGCGAACCTTGCGGCGCCACGACACAGTTTCGGATTGACGGGTGGCGGTACGGCGCTCGCGGATCCAGCGAGCAGCGCTCGTCGGTGCATCGATCGGTGGCCTCGAGGCAACCGCCTCGTTCGTCGTCTTTCCGGAGATTCGCGACACGATCGCTGGCGGCAACGGCGCTGCGGCGTCGTGGACGCTCACGGTTGCGGGCATCGTCGGCGCTGCGGTGCTGCTCCAGGCCGGGCGTCTCGCCGATCGATTCGGCCACGAGCGCCTGTTCCGCGCCGGAGTCTCCGGCTTCACCGTCTTCTCCCTGGTCGCGGCGGCGTCGCCAACGCTCTGGGCCCTGATCGCCGCACGCGCCGCACAAGCGCTCTCGCTCTCTGTCATGTCGCCCAGTTCGTTCGCGTTGATCCTTCGCGATGTCCCGCACGCCCAACGCAGCCGCACCATCGGCCTCTGGGGAGCCATCACCGCCGTCGCCGGCGTCGTCGGTGCACCGCTTGCCGGGCTCCTGGTCGACGTCGGGTCATGGCGAGCATCGTTTGTGGTGTTCGCCACCCTCGCCGCCGGCGTCGCAGCAGCGGCCTGGTCGGCACCGAAGGAGCAGCGACCCGTCGGCGCGAGCCGCCAGATCGACCTGTTCGGCGCGGTGACGATCGTCGTCGGGCTCGGACTCCTGGTCTTGGTGCTCGTCGAAGGCAACGATTGGGGATGGGCGTCGACGTCAACCCTCGTCGTCGCGACCTCGGCGGTCATCCTGATCGGCGTCGCTGTACAGAGGTCCGCTGGTCAGGCCGATCCGGTGATCCCGCTCGACCTGTTGAGCGAGAGAAACATGGCGCTGGCGTGCGTCCTCAGTGTGACGACCGCCATCGGGTTCTTTGCGCACTGGCTGGTGGTCTTGACCCTGTTGACCGACCTGTGGGGCCTCAGCCTGCTGAGTGCCGCGATGACGGCATCCGTCATGCCACTCGTCATGGCGATCATCGCGATCCCTGCGGGGAGCGCGATCGATCGGTTCGATTTCCGCCACGTCATGGTCCCGGGAGCGCTCCTCTATTCGTTGCTGTTCGCGGTTCCCGCGTTGTGGCTCACCAGCGACCAGAGCTGGTGGGTCCTCACTCCTGCTCTGATCGGTGCGGGTATCGGGATGGGCACCGTGTGGCCGCCCCTGACGGGCGCAGGCACGTCACGCGTCGCTCCCGAGCGCTTGGCGACCGCGACGGCCCTGATCCACACGTTCCAACGAGTCGGCGGCGCGCTCGGATCCGCCATCACCGTTGCCTGGATCGCGGCGGGCGTTCCTGGCGAGGTCTCCACACATCGCGACCCGATGTGGTTGTTGGTGATCGTCGGAGCGGTCGCCGCAATCGGGTCAGCATCGTTCCGCCGGGACGCAACGACCTGAGCGGCTCGCGGCGCACGTCGCGAGCAGCCAGATCGGTACTCTCGCGAGGTGAGCTCACTCAACCTGGCGACAGCAACCACCATGCAACTTCTCATCGCGCTCGAACGGCGCGAGGTGTCGAGTGTGGAACTCCTCGACGGCATGCTCGCCAACATCGAGCGCCTGAACCCAGCGGTGAACGCCGTCGTCGCGATGGACATGGAGCGCGCTCGGGCAGAGGCGACGGCCGCGGACAACTCGCGTGCCGCCGGCGATCCGTGCGGGCCGCTTCACGGGCTGCCCATGACGATCAAGGACACGTACGAGACGCTCGACCTCGTCACTGCTTCGGGCGCACCTGAACTCGCCGATCACGTCCCCACGCGCGACGCCGATGTGGTGCGACTGCTCCGCCGAGCCGGCGCGATCGTGTGGGCGAAGACCAACGTCCCCTACTACGCGGGTGACCATCAGACGTACAACGACCTCTACGGCGTCACCAACAACCCGTGGGATCTCACACGGACGTCGGGCGGATCGTCGGGCGGCGCTGCCGTCGCTGTCGCCTGCGGTTTCACGACCGCAGAGATCGGCAGTGACATTGGCAACTCGATTCGGCAGCCTGCCGCACTGAACGGCATCTTCGGTCTGAAGACGACGTACGGACTCGTTTCGGGGCGGGGCCACATCCCAGGCCCGTCGGGCTCGCTGACATCGGCCGATCTCGGTGTGTTCGGGCCACTCGGCCGCTCGTGCGGCGACCTGCGCATTCTGTTGGAGGTGCTCACCAACTCCGGTTCCGCGTTCGGCGGCGTCCCTGGAGCCGAGCTCCCGCGATTCGAACAACAGCCCGACATCGCCAACTTGCGCATCGGTGTGTGGGCCGACGACGAGGTGGCACCCGTCGACAACAGTGTGAAGGCACTGATCGAAGACGCGGCCCGGCGGTTGGGTGACGAAGGCGCCCAGGTCGACTCCGAGATCCGCCCGGCGATCGGGTCGTCCGACCTGCACCGCACCTACATGCAGTTGCTCAACTCGACGATGTCGCCGGGGATACCGGCCGAGGCGTGGGAAGGACTCGTGGAGAAGGCGGCGGCGAGTGAACCAGATGCTGACGACTCCGCCGCGACCTTCGCACGCGATACCACGCTGTCTCATCGCGGCTGGCTGTCGGCGAACGAGCGGCGAGCGCACGCTCAACACGCCTGGGCCGAGGTGTTCGACGACGTCGACGTCATGCTCGCGCCGATCCAGCCGGTCGCAGCGTTCCCACACGACATCGAGCGTCCCTACGGCAAGCGCACCTTGAACGTCAACGGAGCAGAGGCGCCGTATCGGGGAATTCTCTTCTGGGCGGGGCTCGCCACGATGCCGCTACTCCCCTCGGTTGCGATTCCGATCGGCCACACCGCCGACGGCTTGCCCGTCGGCATGCAGCTGATCGGCCCGAAGTGGTCGGATCACAAGATCATCAGCATGGGCGAGGAGATCTCTTCGGTGCTCGGCCAGCACTTCACGCCCCCACCACTCGTCACCACCTGACCCAAGTCGTTGATTCACGCCAGGCGTAAACCCACACATCGTGGATTCACGCCAGGCGTAAACCCACGACAGAGTTGATTCACGCCAGGCGTGAAACCACGAGATAGTTGATTCACGCCTGGCGTGAAGTTGGATCAGAGCACCGAGGAGACCAAGGCCCGGGCCTCGTCTTGCAGCTCACGGAGATGGTCTGCGCCGCGGAAGCTCTCGGCATAGATCTTGTAGACGTCCTCCGTGCCCGACGGGCGTGCCGCGAACCACGCCGACTCAGTCGTCACCTTGAGGCCGCCGATCGACGCGCCGTTGCCCGGCGCCTCGGTGAGCACCGCGGTGATCGGTTCTCCAGCGAGCCCGTCGGAGCGGACCTGGTCGGGCGTCATCGAGGCGAGCGCAGCCTTCTGCTCTCTCGTCGCCGGGGCGTCGATCCGCTCATACGTGGGATCACCGTGCTCACGCGTGAGACCTCGATACCGCTCGCTCGGGCTCGATCCGGTGACGGCCAAGATCTCAGAGGCGAGCAGCGACAGCACGATGCCGTCTTTGTCGGTACTCCACACCGTGCCGTCGTGGCGCAAGAAGGACGCACCGGCCGACTCTTCTCCACCGAAGCCGACCGATCCGTCCAGCAAGCCGGGCACGAACCACTTGAACCCGACGGGCACTTCGACGAGCGTCCGACCGAGGCGCGCCGCCACCCGGTCGATCATCGACGACGAGACGAGCGTCTTGCCGATTGCCGCCGCCTCCGGCCAATCAGTGCGATGCGAGAACAGGTAGTCGATCGCAACAGCGAGAAAATGGTTCGGGTTCATGAGGCCGCCATCAGGCGTGACGATGCCGTGGCGGTCCGCGTCGGCATCGTTGCCGGTGGCGACCTGGTACTGGTCACGCACCTCGATCAGCGAGGCCATCGCGTGCGGCGACGAGCAGTCCATGCGGATCGCGCCATCCCAATCGAGCGTCATGAACCGCCACGTCGGATCGACGAGCGGATTGACCACGGTGAGGTCGAGCTTGTGCGTGTCGGCGATGCGCCCCCAGTAGTCGACGCTCGCTCCACCGAGTGGATCGGCGCCAATCCGGACGCCCGCGTCGCGAATGGCATCGAAGTCGAGGACCGACGGCAGATCGTCGACGTAGATGCCACAGAAGTCGTAGCGCTCGGTCGTGTCGGCGGCGAGCGCCTTGGCCAGCGAGACACGCGCAACCTCGCGGTTTTCACCGACGAGTAGTTGGTTCGCCCGAGACGCGATCCAACCGGTGGCGTCGGTGTCGGCCGGTCCGCCGTGCGGTGGGTTGTATTTGAAGCCGCCGTCTCTGGGCGGATTGTGCGACGGGGTGACCACGATCCCGTCGGCGAGGCCAGCGCCGGTCGTTCGACCAGCGTTGTGACGAAGGATCGCATGCGAGATGGCCGGCGTCGGCGTGTACCTGTCGTCGGCGTCGATCAACACGGTGACACCGTTTGCCGCGAGCACCTCGAGTGCGGTGATCCACGCTGGCTCGGACAGCGCGTGCGTGTCGCGTCCGAGAAACAGCGGTCCGTCGATCGACTGTTGCGTGCGGTACTCACAGATCGCTTGGGTGGTCGCTGCGATGTGTGCTTCGTTGAACGATCCACTGACGCTGGATCCACGGTGACCTGACGTTCCGAACGCCACCCGCTGGCCGACGTCACCCATGTCCGGCTCGACCGTGTAGTAGCTCGACACCAGGTGAGCAATGTCGACGAGGTCGGACGGAGCAGCAATCAAACCGGCGCGTTCGTGGGTCATCGGCTCAGTATGGCGAAGTGACCGAAAATAGGTGGGACCATCGTTCCCGTCGGGCCGAGAGGCTCGTACTCTGCCCCATTGAAATGACGACCAAGAGCAACTACGAAGCCGACCAGATCCAAGCCCTCAGCGGGCTCAGCCACGTTCGAGCGCGACCTCTCATGTACCTGGGGTCGGCCGGCGTCGGCATCGTCGGACTCCACCACCTCATCTGGGAAATCGTCGACAACTCGGTCGACGAAGCCATGGCCGGGCACGGCAACCGCATCGAAGCCACACTGCACAAGGACGGCTCGGTGTCGGTACACGACAATGGTCGAGGCATCCCGGTCGGCCCGATGAAAGAAGGTCCCCACAAGGGGCGCTCGGCGCTCGAGGTCGTGCTGTGCGAAACCAACGCTGGCGGCAAGTTCGACAGCGACAGCTACAAGGTGTCGGGTGGGCTACACGGCGTCGGCGCCTCGGTGGTCACCGCGTTGTCCAGCAAGATCACCGCCGAGGTGCGACGCGACGGGCAGGTCAACCGGCTGATCCTCGAGGCCAAGAAGGTCAAGAAGGGCGTCTATGAGCCGGGCGTCGCCACCGAACCGATCCACGTGATCAAGAAGTGCGCCAAGGGCGATACCGGCACGATGATCAAGTTCTGGCCCGACCTGAGCCTGTTTCACGACGACAACGGCAACCCGTTCACTGAGCCGCAGTGGTCGATGCGCATCATCGCCGACCGCTTCCGCCACAAGAGCTTCATTCATCCCGGCGTCACGTTCGCGGTGATCGACGACCGCGAGGGCGCCAAGGAACTCTTCGAATGGTGCTCGGACGGCGGTGTTGCCGACCTCGTCACCGAGATGACTGCCGACACCGGCCTGGTCGGCCCGGTCGTCTCGTTCCAGGGCGAAGACGGCGACATCACCATCGACGCAGCCATCGCATGGACCGTCGAAGGTCGCGATACGAGCATCGGTTTCGCGAACGGCGTCGCCACCCCCGAAGGCGGCACGCACATCAACGGATTCCGTACCGCGGTCACCGAGTCGGTGCAGAAGTACATCAGCGAGCGCGACATGCTCAAGGACAAGGAAACCGCGCCGAACACACGCGACATCTTCGCGGCCGGGCTCATGGTCGCCTCGATCATGTTGCCCGGCCCACAATTCGCCGGGAACTCGAAGTCGAAGTTGATGAACCCCGAGGCGACGTCGCGAACCCGTGCGATCGTGATGCCGGCCATGAGCCGTTGGCTCGAGGAGAACCCCGATCCGGCCAAGAAGATCGCGGAGCTGGCGATCGCATCGATGCGATCGCGCACCAAGTCAAACGCCGAGCAGGCGGCGGTTCGAGCGCTGCTCGGCAAGGGCAACAAGTCACGCAACGGGCTCCCGGCCAAGCTGCGCGACTGCACGTTCAAGACCGACCGGCCGACCGAACTGCTCATCGTCGAGGGCGAGTCGGCGGGCGGCACGGCGATCGATGCGAGGGATCCATCGTTCCAGGCGATCCTTCCGCTGCGCGGCAAGCCACTCAACTCCTATCGCGAGTCGATCAGCCGCGTCGTCAAGTCGATGGCCGATCTCATCTTGTCGATGGGCTGCGGCATCGGCGACGACTTCGAGCTCGACAAGTTCCGCTACGACCGTCTGGTGGTTCTCGCCGACGCCGACGACGACGGCCTGCACATCCGGGCACTCATCTTGGCCTTCCTCTACACGTGGTGCCCAGGCATGGTCGAGTCAGGCCGCTTGTTCTACGCACTGCCGCCCCTCTGGACGACCGTGCATCGCGGCGAGCGGATCTATCTCGAAGACGACGCGAGCATGCGCGCCTGGCGAGAAGAGAACCCGACGCACAAGGCGCACATGGGTCGCTTGAAGGGACTCGGCGAGATGGACGCCGTCGAACTCCGGTCGGTGATGGGAACCGATCGCCGCATCGGCGTTGTCGAGATCGATGATCCGGCCAATCTCGCGCGGCTCGCCGAGCGACTGTTCGGCCCGAAGTCCGACCTGCGCAAGGCGTGGTA
>CALICC010000198.1 GCA_938049325.1 uncultured Ilumatobacter sp.
CACGGTCTCTTCGAAGTTGCCGACGGCGTCTGGCAGGCGCGCGGCTACGACATCAGCAACATCACGTTCATCGCGGCCGACAGCGGTTGGCTGATCATCGATCCGCTCACTGCCGAGGAAACCGCGGCTGCATGCCTCGCGCTTGCGAACGAACACCTCGGAGAACGCCCGGTCAGTGCGGTCATCTACACGCACAGCCACCTCGATCACTTCGGCGGCATGCTCGGCGTCACCAGCCGCGAAGCGGTCGATCGAGGCGACGTGCGTGTCATCGCTCCCGAAGGCTTCATGCACGAAGCGGTGAGCGAGAACGTGATGGCGGGGCCGATCATGGGTCGGCGCTCGATGTACCAATTCGGGCCGCTGCTGCCGTTCGGGCCGCTTGGCCAGATCGATGCGGGACTCGGCAAGACGGTGCCGCTCGGTACCTCTGGGCTCGTCGCGCCCACCGAGACAATCAGCGAGACGGGAGCCGAACTCGACGTCGACGGTGTGCGGATCATCTTCCAGAACACGCCGGACGCCGAAGCTCCATCGGAGATGAACTTCTTCTTCCCCGACAAGCGACTGCTGTGCATGGCGGAGAACTGCACGCACACGCTGCACAACCTGTATCCGATTCGCGGCGCACAGGTTCGCGACTCCCTCGCCTGGAGCAAGTACATCCACGAGGCCATGCGGATGTGGGGCGCCCACACCGACACGATGTTCGCCAGCCATCACTGGCCACGCTTCGGAAGTGACGACGTCGAAGGCTTCTTGAAGTTGCAGCGCGACGTCTACCGGTGGATGCACGATCAGACGCTGCGCTTGGCCAATCACGGACACACACCCGACGAGATCGCGGCCGATCTGTCACAGCTTCCCGAGTGCTTCTCCAAGCAGTCTCACGTGCAGGGCTACTACGGGACGGTGTCGCACAACGTCCGCTCGGTCTACAACCGCTATCTCGGGTGGTACGACGGCAACCCAGCACACCTGCACCCGCATCCGCCCGTCGAAGCCGGCAAGCGGTACGTCGACATGATGGGCGGCCCCGACGGCGTCATGCGCGGCGCGCAAGCCGCGGTCGATGAAGGCGACTACCGCTGGGCCGTCGAGGTGCTCAACCATCTCGTGTTCTCCGACCCCGAGCATCGCGAAGCCCGCACGCTCGCGGCTGACGCAATGGAACAGCTCGGCTACCAAGCCGAGTCGAGCACGTGGCGTAACGCGTACCTGATGGGCGCGTTCGAGCTTCGCAACGGAGCTGTGCAACTCGGTCGTTCCGGGCCGCCTCGAATGGCGAACGGGATGACGGGTGAGCAGCTGATCGACATGATGGGTTCGCGCTTCAACCCGACGACGTGCACGCGCGATGCGTTGTCGATCTCGTTCGTGGTGACCGATCTCGCGCCCGACAGTACGCACCGACTCACGGTGGAAAATCAGACCGTGCACCACGATGTCGACACCACCGAGGCCGAGGTGGTCGTCTCGCTCGACCGCAACGCACTCGTCGACGTCATCGCGTTCCCCGAGAAGCTCGGCGAGCACGTCGACGGCGGCTCGATCGAGATCGTGTCGGGCGATCGCGTCGTGCTTGCCGACTTCCTCGGCGCACTCGACACCTACATCAGCCCCAACCTCGTCGAACCCTGACCCACCCTCCAGTCTCTTCTCTGTGCGTTCGTGCACCTCTGAGGTGCACAAACGCACAGAGAAGGGGTTTGCGGGGTGCGCAGATCCAGCGTGAAGGAACCGACGGTGCTGGCGCGCACGCTCCTTCGTAGTCTCCTCGCATGGGATCGATCGCGGTCAGTCACCTTGCGTGGCGTCTGCCGGCGGGCGACGAGCTGTTTCGCGACGTCTCGTTCAATGTCGGCAACGGTGATCGTGTTGCGCTCGTCGGCGCAAACGGCGTCGGCAAGACCACGTTGTTCAGGCTGATCATCGGGGAGTCCACGCCGTCGGAGGGAACCATCAGCGTCGACGGCGCCCTCGGCGTGATGCATCAGCTGGTCGGCACCGCGGACCATCCGGCCTCGACCGTACGCGAACTCCTTCTGTCGATCGCGCCCGAACGACTTCGTACCGCTGCAGCCGGGCTCACCGCCGCCGAAGCACGACTCGACGACGACCCGATGGCGTACGCCACCGCGATCTCCGCGTGGGGCGACGTCGGGGGCTACGACGCCGAGATCCTGTGGAACGAATGCACGACTCGGGCGTTCGGCGAGTCGTTCGATGACGTTGCTGACCGCGAACTGCGCACGCTCAGCGGAGGCGAACAGAAGCGTCTGGCACTCGAAGCGCTGTTCCGCAGCGAGTTCGACACGCTCGTGCTCGACGAGCCGGACAACTTCCTCGATGTTCCGGCAAAGCGTTGGCTCGAACGCAAGCTCAACGAGACGCGCAAGACCGTCGTGTTCATCAGCCACGACCGCGAGCTGCTCGCGGCCGCAGCGACCAAGATCGTCACGGTCGACGCTTCGGGCGCCTGGACGCACGGTGGCTCCTTCGCCACGTACGCCGAGGCAAAGGAACACCACGACTCGATCCGGGAACACAATCAGTCGCTGTACGACGCGGAGAAGGTTCGACTCGAGGACTACGTCAAGCTGATGCGCCAACGCGCCTCGATCAGCGAGACCTTCGCCCCCAAGCTCAAGGCGGCCGAAACGAAGCTGCGTCACTTCATCGAGAAGAACGAACGCCCGCCCGACGTCGTCGCGCAGAAGATCGACGTTCAGCTGCGCGGCGCACGAACCGGCAAGCGAGCGGTCATCTGTGAGCAGCTCGAGATCGCCGGGCTCACCGATCCGTTCGATGTCGAGCTCTGGTACGGCGAGCGGGTTGCAGTGCTCGGCGGCAACGGGGTGGGCAAGAGCCACTTCCTGCGCTTGCTCACCTCAGCCACCGCCGACGGCGCACCGACGGCAGGCGACGGCGCCGTCGAACACGCCGGCGTCGCTCGGCTCGGCGCAGGTGTCGTTCCCGGGCTGTTCCACCAGACCCACGAGCACCCGGAGTGGAACGGACGCGAACTGGTCGACATCCTGCATGATCTCGATGTGCTGCTCGGCCCGGCCATGGGCATGTTGCGCCGCTACGAGCTACAAGGCTGCGCTCGCCAGTTCTTCGAGACGCTGTCGGGTGGCCAGCAGGCGCGATTCCAGATCCTGCTGCTGGAGCTGTCGGGAGCCACACTGCTCTTGCTCGACGAACCGACCGACAACCTCGACCTCGTTTCGGCCGAGGCGCTCGAGCACGGCCTCGCCCAGTTCAACGGCACCGTCATCACGGTCACCCACGACCGCTGGTTCCTACGCGGATTCGACCGATACCTCGTGTTCGGAGATGACTGCGCCGTCACCGATCACGCAACGCTGCCGCCCACATGGGCCGGCTGAAGGCGATCAGGCGATCGCGCTCCCGTTCACCAGTCTTCGTCGATGTCGGTGTGCGCAACGTCGGCACTCACATCGAACACCTCAGCTGAGGCACGGGTTGACCCGCCATACCAGCGCGCTGGCAGCCCCGATCCAGCCGGCGGAATGAGGAGCAGCTTGTACTCACCGGGCGGTAGGTCAACAAGTTCGTACACGCCGAAATTGTCGGTCTCGTCCACAGCAGAGCCCAACCACGAGTCGTCGGAATCGTACGCAATGGCATATCCGCCGACGAGGGACGCACCGGACTGCGTCAAGCGACCAAAGATCGACCTCCCCTCCGGCAACGTCACGTTGACACGTGCATCCTGTGTTGCATAGACCTCGACCACATCCGACTCGGCGCGGGTCGTCGAGCGCCTGAACCATCGCTCGACAACACCAGAATCGGGTGGCGGGACGACCTGCACCTGATAGTCGTCGGGCACCACGACCCCGAACTCGTAGTGGCCGCGGTCGTCCGTCGTCGTCGTGGCGTACGGCAACCACGCCTGACCGACCGGCCACAGGCTGACGGTTGCGCCCTCGATCGCCATACTGCCACCGAAGATCCGCCCCGTGACCTCGGCAAAACGCACGACGGGCACGGTGCCGATATCCGTGGTCGCGCCATCGACGATCACAGCGGTGGCGCTCGCTCGCGATGCTCCGCCACCACCGAGCCATTGCATCGGAAACGCCGGGCCGTCGGGACGAACGAGCAGAAGTTGATAGGTGTCGTCCGGGAGCGACTCGAACACGAACGACTCGCGGGACGTGTCGGTACGAACATCCACCTGCGAAATCGGCTCGAAGCTGCCGTCCGACCCGAACGCCCACACTTGCGCTCCCTCCAGATCGACATCGGAATCGAAACGCCCCGCAACGATGCCGACGTCGACCGGACGTTGCAGGGTCGCGGGGCCAGTCGGTGACCCGAGCGCGGTCTCGACGGACACTTCGATCGGTTGATCGAGTCCGACAGACGATGGAACGGCCTGAACGGTCACCCGCCCACCGGTTTCGTACCCCTCGAGCACACCCGCCGCACACGTGACGATCTGGCCCTCGATGTCACAGGGCTGGGACACGCCGTCCTTCAGGCGGCCCGCAGATTGCACGGTCCAATCCGATGGATAGGTGATCGTGGCAGTCGTTGCTGATCGCGACGGTCCCGCGTTGCGGAATTCAGCCGAGAATTGATGCGTCTCGCCGACCGCAACCGACCTGGTGCTCGTCCGATCGTTCGCGGAAGCGGCGGCCGAGGCGGGCCCCGGACTGGCGAGCCGGTTCAAGAAGAAGTTCGAACTCGGATCCGGGGACGATTCCGGGAGCGACGAAGAGATCGCGGCTCCCCACGCCAGCGGTCGCTCGACGGTCGGAACCAGTCGGACTCGAAGCGATCGTTGCCGACCGGCGTCGAGCGATGGAGCGGAGCAGTCGATGCGCTCGCTGTCGGACGCGCAGTCGAGCGTGGTGGAAAACGACGCGATCTCGAGCCCCGGCTCGGTCAGCACCGTGACCTCGAAGTTCGGGGCGTCGAGCGCAGAGCGGTTCTCGAACACGAAGTCGGCGGTGATCTGCGCGCCAAGGGTCGGCTCACCCACGGGTCCGAACGAGAGTCGCGCCAGGTCGATACTGAGATCGACAACGGGTGGAGTGACGTCAATGGGCACCGTGACCACGTCAGGGAACGGATCGGGCGAGTCTTGAGCGGTCGGCGACGCCACCGACACCGTGACCGACTCCGAGCCGACAGACAAGGGGGTGGCGGCGATCGACACGGAGGTCGACGACCATGGGGCGAGATCGCCGAGAAGACACGTCGCCGTTGCGCCCGCGATCGCGCACGGCTGGTCAGCGCCCCACGTCGCACCATCGAGCACCAATCCGCTGGATGCGGTCAACGTGGCCACCGCGTCGTCGATGACCGCGGCGCCCGCGTTGATCACCGAACCGGCGGCGGCGAACGGCTGCTGGGCACCGACGACTTCGGGGAGCACCAGTCCGTCAGGGTGCACCTCGGCGTCGATCGTGGGATCGATGATGTCGTAGACGAACGTGTAGTCGTCGCTGATGATCTCGGGGACCGTGATGTTCAGATCGAACTCGAGGTCGTAGCCGATCTCGAGTGCGGTCATCTCGACCTCGATACCGGTTGCTGTGAACGGCGCAACCGAGCCGCAGACCACGATCTGTCCGTCGACGCTGCACGTTTCGCCGGTGGATGTCATGACGGCGCTGTCGATCTGCAGCTGATCGGGCACCCGAAGTGTCCAGATGAACTCCGGCAATTCGGCACTGATCGCGTCGGTCAGCGTGACGGTCGCGCCGACCGGTGCACGAGTGGTTGGTGCCAGGGATGCGAAGGTCTGCGCTTCGACGTCTGCGGGTGGTGTGGGCAGCAACACACCGACGAGCACCAACGCCAGCGCTGCGCTTCGAGCACGAATCATGTCCAATCCCCTCTCCCGATCGGACGGTAGTCGACTCACTCGGGGGCGCTGAACACGTCGGCCGACGAGCGCGCCGGAGGCGACCGGTCAGTGGGTCTTCATCAACTCGCGGGCGACGATTGCTTCGTGCGTGTGCAACACACCACGAATCGACCGTGCGGCGAGCGAGTCGACGATCCGGTAGCCACGCGCGACCGCCGGGCCGACGAACACCGCGACCAGCACGGTGCCGAGTCCAGCTGGGCCGCCGAGCGCGATGCCGAGGAGCACCCAGCTGCTCTCGATCACGAATCGCACCTTGGGCTCAGACGTGCGCGTGCGATCGGAGGCGGCGGCCGCGAGAAGTTCCCCCGAGCCGGCTCCGAGACCGGAAACGATCAACGAGCCTGCGCCGATCCCGATCCCCGCGATCGCCAGCACGTGCATGCCGATCGCGACCGGGAGCAGTTGAGGCGCATCAAAGCGTTCGAGCGCGGCAAGCGACGACTGCAACATCGGGCCGATCATGAACGGCGACAGCACCGTGCCCAGTCCGGGGCGCCGGCCGAGGAGCCACGACACGACGATCATCGCGCCCACGGTCGCCCAGACTGCGAACGACAAGGGAATGCCCGTGCGCTCGCGAACGGCGCCGATGAACACGTCGAGCGGACCCGGTCCGAGCCCGTTCCAGAGCGTCACCGCCACCGACGCCGAGATCAGGAACGATCCGAGACACAGCAACGCGAATCGCGTCGAGAACGTGAGGACCCGCCGAGGGGCCCCGGCCGACACGACGACCGCGACCGCGCCTGCACGCGACCAGGCGCGCTGGCGCAGGCGCTGCATCATCGATTCGTGACGGACGTCCAAACTCACACCAGGAGTATCGACGCCGGAGCGTTCGAAACTGAGGCGGGTTTCCGGTGTCATTCGACACCTGTACGACGTCGTACAACCCAGTGCGCGTTCACTCGCAGGCGTCGCTGCCGAGCGGATGCGCGCAGGTCATCGAGTGGGGTGCCGCGATGACCGACATGGTCGGACCGCATCACGCTCGCTACGTTCGCGGGTGTGCAACTCAACACTGTGAGCTCGGGCTCCGGCCGACCGATCGTCTTCATCCACGGGCTCGGCATGACAGCCCACACCTGGGACGCGTGCGCGGCACTCCTCTCCGATCGGTTCACGGTGATGGCGGTCGATCTTCCCGGCCACGGGGAGTCGCCGTGCCCCGACGACCCGGACGCGTTCACCCGCGACGCGGCGCTTGCCGACCTGGACGTCGTCCTCGACCAGTTCGACGAACCGGCCGTGCTTGTCGGACACTCGCTGGGCGGCTATCTCGCACTCGCGCACGCCGCCACCCGCCCGAACGTTGCGTGCGGTGTGATCGTCCTCAACACAGGCCCCGGGTTCCGCGACGTGGTGAAGCGCGAAGGCTGGAACGAACGCTCTCGTCGCAACGCGCACCGCTTCGGCGTGCCCGAGCGCGTGGCGAACCTCAACCTGCAGGAGGACTCGGTCGTGATGGATCGGCTCGCCGAGATGACCGTCCCGACCCTCGTGCTCGCAGGCGGTGACGACCGCCCGGAATACGCGGGCGCTGGCAGCTACCTCGAACGAAAGATGCCCGACGCGAAGCTCATCGTCCTCGAAGGCGGCGGCCACTCGATGCACGAAGACACACACGCATCCGACGTGGCCGGCATCGTCGCTGCTTTCGTCGCGGCCCTCCCTGACGGCGGCTGACGACGAGGATTCGCGGCGCGGGCTGACAACGACGCCGACAGAGACGAACGACCGCCCGCGGCTACGCGGCGTGCGCCGAGTTCGACTCGACGGGTGCGTTGGCAGCGCGGGCACCGGTGGTCATCTGGTCGTGAAGCGCGCAGATCCGCTTGCTCGCTGTGGACGTACAGCGCGACGGGACGACGGCGTGCACGGCTGCTGCGGCCGCCGCAACGGCGAGCGAACCGGCAAAACCGAGCGCCACGCGCAGGTGCTCGCCGTAGGTTTCGCCGACCGACGCTGGGTGCTCGGTGAAGTGACGTCGCATCTCCATGCCTCCACGGTACGAAATTCTTGCCGGCGAGCGCATTGCGTTGTTCGCGCCGATTCCAGGACCTGGCGCAAGATTTCGCTCTTTCGATGTCTTCTTCTGCAAGAATCTTCGATTGTGGACGAAGTTGATCGGGATATTGTGCGTTTACTGCAAGCCGACGGAAGTCTGAGCGCCCGCGAGCTCGGCGACCAGGTCGGACTCACGGCCACGCCGTGTTGGCGACGGGTGAAAGCGCTCGAAGACGACGGCACGATCGTCGGCCGTGTCGCGCTGATCGATCCGGCCCGCATCAACCTCGACGTCACGGCGTTGGTCAACATCCGCACCAACGACCACAGCACCGAGTGGATCGGACGCTTCCGAGCCGCGATCGACCGCTTTCCCGAGATCGTCGAAGCGAACCGCACCAGCGGCGACATCGACTACACGCTCAAGGTGATGGTGCCGAGCATTGCCGCGTACGACGACTTCTACCGGCGCTTCATCGACTCGGTCGACCTCTACGACGTGGGCACGATCTTCGTGATGGAAGAACTGAAGCGCACCACAGCGCTCCCCCTCGACTACGTCGACGTCTGACGTCAACCGATCCGGGCGAAGTTGGCGATGCTCGCTGCGGTTTCGCGGCTGACATCCGGACACGAGATGGCGAAGATCTCCGTGCCGTGGATGGTGCCCATGACCTGTCGACATTGCGCGCCTTCGACACCTGCACGTACGAGCAATCGGTAGAACTCGATCCCTTCGTCGCGTAGCGGGTCGCACTCGTTCACGCTGATCATCGTGCGCGGGAGCCCGGTCACATCGTCTTCGGTCGCGAACGACGGCCACGCAAGTGGGTTGCCTGCCTCGAACGCCTCGATGCCGTACGCCATGGCGCCACGGTTGTTGTGCAGGTCGAGCAGGATGCCGTTGTTCTCGATCGACGACGGGAACCGCTCCTGTGGCCAGCTCCCCGCGATGTATGGACACAACGCGTAGAGGCCCGTCACCAACCCGATATCGCCGTCGCGGAGGAGTTGAAGACCGGTCGCCAACGTCAGATTGCCGCCGCCGCTCTCGCCTGCGACGATCACCCGGCTCGGATCGATCGCGTGCTCGGCCGCGTTGGAGATCATGTGCTTGAGCCCGCTCACGCAGTCGTTGAGCCCGGCCGGAAACGGCTCGACCTCGGGCGCCGACGATGGAGTCAGGCAGTTTCGGAAGTCGACCATCGCCACCGCGACGCCCTGACTCGCGATGATTCGACCCCACGGGCGGTAGAGCCCGTTGAACGCGGACATCGTCTGCATCCCTCCGCCGTGGATGTAGTAGACGAGCGGAAGCACCTCGTCGCCTTCGGGCCGGATGTATTGAATCTTCACCGTGTTGCCGTCGGGCTGGGACTCGAACTCGATCGTGCTGATGGAGAGCCCCGCCGACGGCGCGACGTCCTCGTTGTCGAGCAGCGCCAGGCCTGCTTCGAACGCTGCAGCGCCCTCCACCCGGCCAGGCTCGGCGAGCAGTTCTTCGCGGTTCGCCACGT
>CALICC010000199.1 GCA_938049325.1 uncultured Ilumatobacter sp.
AGGGGTCACGGAGCCGCCTGAGCCTGACGTCAGCACCACCACATCCACCCCGATCGCAGAGATCCCCGAGCCCACCGTCCCGCTCGTCACCGAACCGTCGGTCATCGATCCGCCGGTCTCGGCGCAGCCGGCGACGACCGTCCCAGTCTCTGCGCCGCCGACATCACTTCCGCCAACGACCACTGTTGCGGCGCCTGCGTTCCCACCGGAGTTCACCGCTCCGACCCAAGGTGGATTCACCTGGGCGGTGGCACTCGCCGGCGCCGAACTCGACGCCGGCCAGTCGGTCAGCGACGCACCGGCCCTGGTCGAAGCTCAGAACGCTGCGGCATCGGTCGGCTACACCCCCAACACGTCCGACTGCGACGCCGGCGCCCGAGAAGCCCTCGGGTTCAGCAGCGACAGCAGTGCCATCACCGTGACCGTCTACTTCAACAGCGAGGCCGACGCCCGGAGCGCCGCCGCCTTGTTCGCCCAACAAGGCGTCGACGCTGTGGCAGTCGAGGTCCAGACCTTCTGTCTCGACTGATCGGGTTGACGTGGCTCGCGAGCAACCCTTCCCCCTGGGGGTGAGTGAGTTCAGGCGATTGCCGCAGCCGCTGGTGCGTCCACCTTGGTCACGGCCACAACGGCCAACACTGCAGCCCCGACGACTCCGTAGAACGCTGCGGCCTCCGTGCTGAAGCCTCCGACGATCGCCAAGGCGACGAACAGCGCCCCGGCAATGAAGTCGAGTGCGAGGTGTTGGCGAATCGTGATCGCTGACACCACGCCAACGCTGTAGTCGGTCGCAAGGCTGTACACGAACAGCCCGACGCCAGCCACGACGGACAACCAGTGCGCGAACTCCGAATCGGCTCGGAAGTCGAGAACGAAGGGCACCACAACGAGTGTGAGTGCGACCGCGTAGTCGAGCATGCCGTGAATCTTCTGCGGGAGGAATTGGATATTCATGTCGTTGTTTCCTTTGTTTGAGTCCGGAGTTACCGAACGTTCTGTTTATAGAGATCAAAGAGCGGCGTTCGCTCACACGTGAGAGATCGCCCCCTATGCGGACTCGGGGACTGTGGTGAGACGACGCGGCAGCGACGCAAGTGCTCGCTCGAACGGGCCGGTGTCGCCGGTTGTGGCTGAAATGACGAGGGCGCCTTCGATCGCCGCTACGGCATCGATCGCGGTGATTCGCGCCTGGTCCGGTGTCAGGCCCGCGTCGAGCGCGACGTTTTCGAGTGCACTCGACCATCCGGTCACGCACCGTGCCGCGCCTTCACGGATCTCATCACCTGAAACCGACAGTGCGATGATCAAGCACGAGTCGGCACCCTGCGCGTAGTACTCGCCGATCCCCGCGGCGAGCGCTTCGGCCCGTGCGGCTGGGTCACCCTCGACGTACGCCGACGACATTGCCTTGGCGAATCGCGCCTCGGTGTCGTCAACGATCGCGTCGACGATTTCGTCTTTGCCGCCAGGGAACCGGTGATAGAGGCTTGCCTTCTTGAGTCCCGACGCCTGCGACAGCCGGGCGAGGCTGGCACCTTCGACGCCGAAACGGCTGACGACGGCGCCCAAGCTCGCAAGGAGGTTGCGGTCACTGATGGAGACGGGTCTCACGGACATCACTATACCGAACGATCGGTAAAGCACAACTCGGCGAGTCGAATAGGTCGACTCTGCATGCCGCCGCATAGCGTCACCAGCAATGCAATATCGGTATCGGGTGATGGCGGTCTACATCGTCGGGCTGTTCATGACGATCATCGATGGCACGGTGGTCAACGTTGCCCTTCCGACACTCGCAGACGAGTTCGGCGTGTCGTCAACCGACATCGAGTGGATCTCGGTTGCCTACCTACTCGCCTTCGCCTCGGTCATCCCGGCGGCGGGGTGGATGGGCGACCGCTTTGGCACCAAGCGAGTTTTCGTGGGAGCGCTCGCCGTCTTCGTGGCCGCGTCCGGGCTGTGTGGCGCCGCGCCAAGTCTCGGCGCGCTGGTCGCGTTCCGCGTGCTGCAAGGTCTGGGCGCGGGGCTGATCACGCCGATCGGCAGCGCCATGTTGTTCCGAGCATTCCCCCTCGAAGAACGCTCCACCGCCACGGTCGGCGTGTTAAGCGTTGCGGTCGTCGCACCGGCGATCGGACCGGTACTCGGCGGCGTGCTCGTCGACAACACGTCGTGGCGCTGGATCTTCTACGTCAACCTGCCGATCGGCGCACTTGCGCTCGCACTCGCGGTGCTGTGGCTCGTCGAGCAGCGCGAGGAGACCACCACCACGTTGGACTGG
The DNA here is from genome assembly GCA_938049325.1 of uncultured Ilumatobacter sp. Lineage (GTDB taxonomy): Bacteria > Actinomycetota > Acidimicrobiia > Acidimicrobiales > Ilumatobacteraceae > Ilumatobacter_A. The sequence continues at coordinate 2,282 of CALICC010000199.1, forward strand.
CGCGGCCTCCTGCTCTCCGCTGCTGGCGTCTCACTCCTCATCTACTCACTGTCGACGGGACCCGAGAACGGATGGCTCGACCCGGGCACGCTTGCCGCCGGACTCATCGGCGTGACCGCACTCGTCACGCTCGTGGTCGTGGAGCTGCGCGCCGAGCATCCGTTGCTGCAGCTCCGGCTGTATCAAGACCGCCTGTTCCGCGTCGTCAACATCTCTGCGTCGACGATGTACGCCGGCTTCTTCGGATGGATCTTCGTACTGCCGCTCTACATGCAGACCTTGCGCGGGTTCAGCGCGACCGAGTCCGGGCTCGCTCAAGCGCCGCAGGCCATGGCTGTGTTCATCGTCTCGAACTTGCTCGGCAAGCGGGTGTATCGCGTCGTGGGACCACGTCGCCTCATGATCGTCGGCTCGGTACTGACAGCGGTCTTCACCGGCGGGTTCGTCCTCGTCGACCTCGACACACCGCTGTGGCAGATCGCGACCGGGTCGTTCTTGCGCGGCGCCTCGGTGGGCCTCGTTTTCGTGTCGATCCAGACCGCCGTGTACGCAACCACCTCACTCGCCGACACCGGCCGCGCCACATCGGTGTTCAACACGCTGCGGCAGGTGTCGTACGCACTCGGCGTGGCGTTGGCCGCAACCGTGATCTCCGCACGACTCTCGTCAGCCGGCGGCGACACCGCAGCGGCCATCGACCGACTTCCTGCCTACCAGTGGGGATTCCTTGCCATGGGCCTCTTGATGCTCCCGACCGCGATCGCGAGTTGGTTCATCGTGGACGATGACGTCGCTGCCACCCGCGGGCTCACGCCTGCGCCAGCGTCAGTTGGACAGTGACTCGAGGTACGGGGCAAGCACGCGACTGATCGTCTCGGGAGTCAACGGGTTGTCCTCCGTCGGTACGGCCACCTGACTCAAGGCCAACCGCACGATCATCGCAACGACAGGACGCACGGCAACGTCGTCGATGTCGGGCCACTCCTCCGCGACCGAACCGACGAGGCGATCGATCGAAAAGTCCACGACTGGTGACCCGGTCGGTGTCGCCAACAGCACGAGCAAGCCGTCGGTCTCTTCTCCCGTTGCAACAGCACGCAGCATCGGGTGCGAGGTGGTCAGCTCGACGAAGACATCGAGCGCGACCTGCAACGCTGCGGTCAGGTCGTCGCTGCGCTTACTCATCGCCGACGTGACCTGGTCGAGGACCACGTCGGCCTGCCACAGCACGTACGCCATCGCGAGATGATCGCGATCGTCGAACTCGTTGTACACGGTTTGGCGACTCACGCCGGCCGCGTCAGCAACGGCCGACATCGACACCTTTCTCCACTGTCGCTCTTCGATGAGATCGTGGACGGCGGTGAGGATCCGGGTCCTCAGCAGGGTCTTGGCTTCTTCTGCGTAGGTTGGTCGACTCACCGCACCGTACGGTAGCTGGCAAGCAGCTGTCGTCGACGCGGCGGATGCAGGTTCGCCAACGTGACGTCGCCGCCGTAGTGTGCGAGCACTTTGGGGTCCATCACCCGGCGCCACAGCGGCGGCACGAGCGCGAGGACGATCATGCCCGCATACCCGGTCGGCAACTGCGGTGCTTCGTCGAAGTGACGTAACGACTGGTAGCGCCGCAGCGGATTGGCGTGATGGTCGCTGTGACGCTGCAGCTGGAACAAGACCAGGTTGGTGACGGTGTTGTTCGCATTCCACGAATGCACGGGCTCACAACGGACGTGTCGACCGTCAGGACGAGTCGCGCGGAGGAGGCCGTAGTGCTCGATGTAGTTCACGACTTCGAGCAACGAGAATCCGATCACCGCTTGCACTGCGAGCCACGGCAGGATCGCCGCGCCGAAGATCGCTGCCAACCCAGCGAACAAGACGACGGACATGGCCCACGAATGCAACACGGCATTGTGCACCGACCAGAACGATCGACCCAGACGGGCCGCTGCGGTGCGCTCGATCGCGATCGCCGAACGAACGCTCCCGATCACCGTGCGCGGATAGAAGGCGTAGAAGGACTCGCCCAGGCGGGAGCTGGCCGGGTCGGCGGGGGTCGCGACGTGCTTGTGGTGTCCACGGTTGTGCTCGGTGTAGAAGTGCCCGTAGCACGTCTGGGCCAACGCCAGCTTGCTCAGCCATTTCTCGATCGTCGGCGCCTTGTGCCCAAGCTCATGTGCCGCGTTGATCGCGATGCCGGCGATCGTGCCAATCGTGAGGGCGAGACCGAGTTTGGCGACCCACCCGAGCGAACCGCTCGACCACAGTTCGCAGGCCACGACGAGCACACCGAATTGAGCGACGACGAACAGGTACGTGAGCCAGCGGTAGTAGCGGCGGCTGTCGAGTTCAGCAACGACCTCTTCCGGGGGATTGTCTGCGTCGCGCAATCCGAGCATGTCGACCACCGGAAGCACCACGAACAGGAGCACCGGTCCGATGTACCAGATCATCGCCACGCCGGTTGTCGAGGCGGCACCCCAGGCAACGAGTGGCACCGCCGGCAGCAGGAGGCTGAGCAACCACCAGTAGCGCTTCGGGTCGGTCCAGCCGACGTCGCCCAGCGCAGGCTGCAGACTTGACATCTTCATCATCATGGTCGCCAGTTTGTACAATTCTGACGTGTTTGTCAAGCGGTTGGATGATTTCGGCAACTTTGTCGCCTGGTGTTGATGGAGTTCAGTCGAATTCGTCGCGCTGGATGCCGTCGTCCGGCGCGCCCTTCTGCTTCGCAGCGCCGTCAACGTTCTTCGCCTCGGCGGTCGCCGCTGCTTTGTTCATGAGGTTGGTCAACGCGTCAGCGGCGCCCTTGACCGCGTTCGCCGCACCAGCCGTGGCTTGCGCCTCGCGCACCCGGGCGTCAGCGCGCATTGCTTCGGTGTCGCCCTTATAGGCCGGGTCGTCGAAGGCCGGGCCCGGCGAATCGACACCGTGGTGCGTGACCCCGCCTTCGGAGTACTTGCGCGCCGCGTCGGCGGCCTTCGCGGTGACGTTCGAGGTCTTGCCCTTGCTGGCCTTGTCGAGCTGCGTGCCGGCCTTCTCGACGATGTCACCCATCTTGTGCCGGTTCTTCTCCAGCAACTGCTTGGCCTTGCGGAGGTTGCGCGCGTTCATCAGTCCCATGACCGCAAGATACCGAATTCGCTCGAACCCGCGCTCTGGGAAACTGCGCGCCGCGACACCCCAGCCCGTGCGCGCCCAGACGGTGCCGCACGTCGGACCTCGCGCTCTGGTCCACGTCAGCGTCGGAGGCCGACGCAAATGTGGACCGGAACACGATCCGAGTGCTGCGTCGAAGGCCGTACCCGGCATCGACGACGCACGAGCCCGGAACTGTGAGGTACCCCTTCGTCAAGATGGCCGACATCAGCAAGTCCGCCACTCACCACCCGGAGTCATCATGAAGGTTCTCGTCGCGACCAACGAACTGCAAGGCGCCCAGTCGGGCGACTACGCCCACACCGTCGAAGGCGAACTCGTCATCGCAGAAGTCAGCGAGTGTGACGACGCTGACCGGTGCGGATGTAGCCGCGGGTTTCCCGGCCTCGCCAGTAGCAAGGCAACCACCACCGCAATGGTGGCCGACCTCCCGCACCTCAGCGCTGCTGATCTTCGCATCGCCGTCGCCGACTGGCTCGACCGTGGCGGCTGGACCGACCTGTTCAGAGCGGCCGCTGACGAAGATGACGATGCTGATGAGATGCTCGATGCGGTCGTCGATGAGCACCTCGACGCCGTCGCGACGATCTGCGACGCCTTCCCGGTCGGCACCATCATCGAACGATCGGGGACGCATGTCAGCGCCCGGTCCATACCATTCGCCGCCTGAGGCACTTCGCACCACCGACCGGTGCTGGCGAGTCAGATCAGTTCGGGCCGGCCGCGGCTGCGCCGCCAAAGGTTGCGCAGCGGCGTGCGAACCGCCTCGAGCGCAAGGTAGAAGACGGGGAACGACAACAGCACGAGCGTCGTCGAACTGATCAAGCCGCCCATGAGCGTGAACCCCAACGACTCCCAGAACGGGTCGCTGACCGACAGCGGGTACAGGCCCACCACGGTGGTCAGCGTGGTTGCCACGAGCGGCCGGAAGCGTGACGTGACCGCTGCTGAAATCGCCTCGCTCGCCGTGGCACCGGCGTTGCGTTCCTGGTTCGCCGCGTCCACCAGCAGGATCGAGTTGTTGACCGCCACACCGATGAGTGCGATGAAACCCACGACCGCGAGGAAGCTCAAGGGGTTGTCGGTCAGGTCGAGTGCGGTGAACACGCCGAGGAAGCTGAACGGCACTGCGAGGAAGATCAGCAGTGCCTGGGCGACCGAGCGGAACTGAATCGCGATCAGCAACAGCATCAACACGAGCGCGACGAGCCCCGCCACGCTGAGCCCGGCGAAGTCGTCCTGGTTGTCCGATTCCAACCCGAAGTCGAACGCAAGCGCATCGGCCGACAGGCCTGCGGCTGCCAGCACCTCGCTCGGGTATTCGGCGGTGACGTAATCCTCGGTCGCGTTGACCATGCCGGTGACGCCGCTTTCCTGGTCGTACTTCGCACGCACTTCGATGACGCGATCGCCGTCGATACGCAGCACTTCGCCGTCCGTCGACACGATCGCATCGGTCACGGTCACGAGCGTGCCGCCGACTTCGAGCTGTTGGCCGAGCAGATCATCGCGAAGCACCTCGGCGAAGGCCTGACCGGCGTCGATCGTGTCGTCGGTGACCGAGATCTGGGCAGCGAACGGGAAGTCGAGCGAGCCCGGGCCGTTCTCCGTCTGGCTCACCGTCACACGCGCGCCGTCGACGCCAGCGGCCAGCGTTTCGATCTGCTCGACGAACTGTGGCGCCGTGGTCGAACGCGCATCGATCGGCGTCAGGTCGATGAACGTCTCGACGACGCGTTCGTTCCCCCGGACGTATTGCGACCGATCGAGTGCGTCGCCCAGCACCGACACGACGACCTCGTCGATCTCTTCCGCGCGTTCTTGGGCCTCGTCGATCGACGTCCCGGGCGGGAACTCTGCGGTGACCAACAGCCCGACCGAATCCTTCCCCGACGGAAAGATGCTGAAGCCGAGGTTGCCCGCAGTGTTGATCCCGCCAAAGATCGAGAGCACCGCAAGGCCGACGAGTCCAACTCCGACGAGCCAACCGGTGATTCCGTTGCCAGACGGATAGCCAGCGAGTCTTCCGACGACTCGCGCAACCGCCTGCTCCGCTCGCACGACCGGGTTCTTCTTGCCGGAGCCCCGCAGGATGAACCCGCGTGCGATCGCCGGGATGAACACCACCGAGAACAAGAACGACAACAGCAGCGTGACGACGACCGTGGTCGGAATCGGACGGACGAACTCGCCGAGAATGCCGCCGATGAACAACATTGGCGAGAACACCACGACGGTCGTCAGAGTTCCGGCGAACGACGCGCTCCCGACGCGGTCGATCGCAGTCTTGATCACGCCGATCGACGTATCGGGCTCTCCATCAGACGTGACATCGACGAGGTCGGGGTCGGGGCGGGCACGGTTCGCGTCGATCGACTCGGAGATGACGATCGCGTCGTCGACGAGCAGGCCGAGTGTGAGGATCAGCCCGAAGAGTGTGATCGTGTTCAGCGTGAAGCCGATGACCCCGAGCCCCACGAGCGCGCCGATCATCACCACGGCCATGAAACCCGTCGTGATCAGCGCGACGCGCCAGCCGATCAGCAGCAAGCTCACGATGGCGACGGCGATCAAACCGGTCAGCAGGTTGCTCGTGAGCGACGACAGTTGCTGACGCACGCCGGTGGCGAAGTCCGCCGTTATCTGAGCACTGAACCCGTCGTCGAGTCCGGCGACGTCGGCCTCGAGGCGGCCGTCGAGGAGGTCACTGAACTCGAGCACGTCGAGCTCGCTGCTCTCGGCCCGCACGATCCCGATCGAGATCGCTGGTTGATAGCCCGACTCGTCGATGACCACCCGTGTGTATCGCGTGAGCCGCGACTCCGACTCGCCGGTCTGCGGGTCCAGCGACTCTGTGACGAGGTCGCGCACCGCAGTCGACTCGACGTCGGACAACGACTCCAACGACGCGGCCAAGATCGCCGCCTGTGCTTGCAGTTCATTGGGAGTCACCCCGTCGGGACCGACGACCGACACGAGTGCGTCGAACTGATTGACCAGCTTCGCGGCGTTCACCGCGCGGTAGTCGATGGTCGAAGCCGATTCGACATCGTCGCCCAGGTCGATGGCGAGGTCGAGGAGACGCTGGGTACCGATCTCGGAGTCGATGCTGTCGTCGAACTCCACCACGACCACGAACGAACTTGGGCGCGCCTGGCTCTCGGTGGACTCGACATTCGCGACCTCGGCGAACGCCGCTTCGAGCGGAACAACGATCTCTGCGTCGACTCGGTCGATGTCGTCGACGAAGTACGTCCCGGTCACGACCGAGATCGGCGTGTTGATCGGCGGGAAGCCCTCGCGATCGAGACCGGGGCCGTAGGCATATCCGCCTGCGAGCACCACAACGATGAAGAAGGCAAGTGTGACCTTCCAGCGCCGAGCGGCACCTGTGGCGAGGCGCGTGATGAGGGAGCGACGTTCAGTCCCTGTGGAAACGGATGACTCGGTGTCCATGGCGGAATCCTCGGTTCGACGATGTCTGCACCGGGGGCCACAGACGTCTCTCCGACGGTACGACGAGAACCTGGCCCAGATCGACGAAGGTGGCGGAATTCACCATGCCGCTCGGCATCACCTCCCGGGTGCTGGCACCTCACGCCAATCCGATGCCGACGGTCGATCGGTGCTAGCAAACTCTGTATGAACTCGACGCCACTGTCCTCGCTCGCCGCCGACACGCGCTGGCTCGATGCCACGGCCCAGGCCGATCTCGTTGCGTCGGGCGACGTGTCGTCGGTTGAACTCGTCGGCGCGGCGATCGAACGCATCGAAGCACTCAACGAACCCCTCAACGCTGTGGTGATCCGCTGGTTCGACGACGCGCTTGCCGAGGCTGCAGCGGTTGACAAGCGTCGGTCGAATGGCGAGACACTCGGACCGTTCGCCGGCGTCCCGACACTGCTCAAGGACCTGTGGACTCATGCTGCCGGGCACCCGATGACAAACGGCAACGCTGCGCTCAAAGACGCGATGCCGATCTCGCAGCACGACACCGAACTCGTCGTACGGTTTCGCGACGCCGGACTGGTGAGCGTCGGACGCACGAGCAGCCCCGAGCTCGGTTCTCTTCCGGTCACCGAACCCACCGCGTTCGGCCCGACCCGAAATCCGTGGTCGCTCGATCACACACCCGGCGGTTCGTCGGGTGGCGCGTCGTCGGCGGTCGCTGCCGGACTGGTGCCGATCGCAAACGCATCCGACGGCGGCGGGTCGATCCGGATCCCCGCATCCTGCTGCGGGTTGATCGGGTTGAAGACGTCGGCCGGGCGGATCTCGATGGCACCCGAACGCGACGAGTCGGGTCTGAGCGTCGCCTTCGCCGTCACCCGCTCGATGCGTGACACCGCCACCCTGCTCGACGCGGTGCGCGGACCCGGCGTCGGCGACAGCGCGGTCGCTCCCGGACCGAGTCGCCCGTACGTCGACGAAGTGGGTGCCGATCCCGGCCGGCTCCGCATCGGACTGCTCGCGCATCATCCGCTGGGCGGCCCGATCCACCCGGAATGCACCCAAGCCGCCGAACACGCCGCGTCGGTTCTCGAACAGCTCGGCCACGACGTGACGGCTGCCCACCCAGCCGTCCTCGAAGACGCCGAGTTCCAAGGTCGGTTCATGGCCATCTGGTCGACGAACATGTCGCTCGGCATCCGTCGTCTCGGCGAAACCCTCGGACGCGACCTGACCGCCGACGAGGTCGAGCCGGTCAACTGGGAGATGGGCCAATTCGCCCAGCACCTGAGCGCCAGCGACTACGCGACCTCGCTCGCCGCCGTGAACGACTACCGCCGTGCGCTGCAGTCGTGGTGGGCCGATGGTTGGGACCTGCTGCTGACGCCCACGCTCGCCGAGCCGCCGGTTCGAATCGGTGAGCACGACGCTCAGCCGGGCGATCCAATGGCCGGGATGAAGCGGGCGGCCTCGTTCGTTCCGTTCACCCCACCGTTCAACACCAGCGGTCAACCGGCCATCAGCCTTCCCACCCACGTGACCTCCGACGGCCTCCCGGTCGGCGTGCAACTCGCCGCCGCCTACGGCCGCGAAGACGTCCTCATCCAGGTCGGCGCCCAACTCGAACGCGCCGGAGCGTTCACGATCCCCGTGTTCGACTGACGAGCAGCGAATGGGAACGGCGATCAGGTTGACAGCAGCACTGTTGACGGTCAGCGCTCTCGCGTCGTGCTCGACAACGCAATCAGACACCGCTTCCGAAACGTCGGAGATCTCACACGACACGTCGATGACCGCGCCGAGCACCGCCACACCGACCACGGAGCTCGATGTCACTCCAATCGCGATCGACCCCGACGACCCACGGCCCATCCTG
>CALICC010000200.1 GCA_938049325.1 uncultured Ilumatobacter sp.
TACGCACGATGGCTGGTGAACGGCTCGAAACAGTCGAGGTTGAACTCGCGGCCCGAATCAAACTGATGCTCAATAGCTGAGATTTTCCCAACATGATGTGAGTATATCGAACGTACGTTCGATATACTCACATCATGTTCGCTGAGGTCGTCGAGAACGTGGTCGGGTTGGCCGACGAGGAGCTTGCGGCCGTGATCGAAGCCAATGAGATGGCTCGCCGGTCGCTCGACGCAGAGATGTCGGTGGCGCTCGCAGCGGCCAAGCAGCGCAATCTCCACGTGAGTCTCGGTCACCGCACCATGCCGGCGTACCTTCGCTCGCGGTTGAATTGGTCGACAGTCGAGGCCACGCGCCGGCTCTCGCTCGCTCGAGCTGTCGATGAAGTGCCGGGCCTCGGTGAGGCGTGGTTGGTCGGGCGCTTCGGTCACTCCCAGGCCGCCAAGCTCGCCGTTACTCATGGCAACGATCGCGTTCGTGATCGTCTGCCCGAGTTCGCCCCGCTGCTGATCGAGAACGCAGAGCAGATGCCGTACTCCGACTTCTCTGAAACGGTCGACCACTTCGTTCGTCAAGCTGACGAAGACGGAGCGCACGATGATCGCGATGCCGAGGTCGAAGGGCGGAGCGCCCGCGTGGTCGGAGTGGCGGGCACGCTCGACGTGCGGGTAACGGGTGGTACGGGTCTGGTCGCCGCCGAGATGGTTGCCATCCACGATCGATACGTCGACATCGAGTTCAGACTCGACGTCGAAGCTCGCCGAGCTGAGCACGGTGATGCCGCCGACAGGTTTCCGTTGGCCCGGACCGATCGGCAGCGTCGGTTCGATGCCTTCGTGGCGATCTTCCGCTCTGCCTCGTCGGTCGGTGAGGTCGGTTCGGTGGCGGAGCCGCTGGTAAACATCGCGATCGATGCGCACACATGGGGGCAAACGTTGGTCGCATCGGGCCTGTCCTCTGCAACCGATCTGGAGGGCCGCCCAGTCGATCCTTTCACCGGCCTCGCTGTCGAGGAGTCGAGTGATCTCCTTGACGAGGTAGCGGCGCGTCGCGTGCGCGAGCGACGCTGCGAGACGTCGAACGGTGTGCCGCTTCACCCTCACGACGTCGTGCGCGCCGCGCTTGCTGGTCACGTGCGTCGCGTCGTGGTCGACTCCGATCATGTCGTCATCGACATGGGGCGTCGGCAGCGACTGTTCACCGGGAGTGCACGGCAGGCGGCCAAGGTGCTGGTCAACCGGTGCGAGCGTGCCGGATGCGAATTGCCCGGTGACTGGTGCGACGTCGATCACGTCGACGAGTGGGGCCGAGAAGGTGGTCCGACCGACCAACGCAACGCCGCCGTGCTCTGCCGAGGCGACAACATCGACAAGCATCGCCACCGATGGCGAACGAGACGGGCGGTCAACGGGTGCAGCTACACCATTCGTGAGGACGGCAGCATCGTGTTGCCCGTCGGCGCACGCCCGCCCGATTTCGGTCGAGATCTCAACGGTGACGAGGACGACGACTGGGACGATGGCGTCGAGTCACCTGAAGAGGTTGCGCGTGTGACTGCTCAGATCCGTCGTCGCTTCGACGATCTCATCCGAAGCCGTTGAACTTGACAATCCATGGTTCGTTTGTTGAACTCACTCCATGAGTGATTCCGCGAACGACGCTGCATCCGACACCACGGCGACCATCGGTGATCCCACCTCGAGCGAGTGGCATCAAACGGCGTGCATCCTCTGCTCGATCAACTGCGGCGTCGAAGTGAAGGTCGACGGACCCAACTTCACGCGAGTGCGCGGCGACAAGGCGCACCCGGCGAGCGAGGGATACACGTGTGAGAAGGCACTGCGGCTCGACCACTACCAGAACGGTCCGCATCGCCTCACCAGCCCGATGCGCCGGCGCCCCGACGGCACCTTCGAAGAGGTGGACTGGGACACGGCGATCGCCGAAGTCGCAGCGCGCTACCAAGACGTCATCGACGAACATGGCGGCGAGAAGATCCTGTTCTACGGCGGTGGTGGCCAGGGCAATCACCTGGGTGGCGGTTACGGCTCGGCCACGCGAGCCGCCCTCGGCATCACGTTCACCTCCAATGCGCTCGCGCAGGAGAAGACGGGCGAGTTCTGGGTCGACGGGCAACTGTTCGGCAAGTCGAGCTGTCACACGACCGGCGACTATCACCACGCAGAAGTGGCGGTCTTCTGGGGAAAGAACCCATGGCAGTCACACGGGTTCCCGCAGGCGCGCCGCATCTTGAAGGCGATCGCCAACGACGAAAACCGCAAGATGATCGTGATCGATCCACGTCGCACCGAGTCGGCAGACCTCGCCGACATCCACCTGCGCCCGTCGCCGGGCGGTGATGCACACCTCCTCGCAGCACTGCTGAAGATCCTGGCCAACGACTACGCGGCTGTGTCGTGGCTGGCTGACAACGCGAACGGCTTCGACGAACTCAAGGCGCACCTCGACGCCGTCGACATCGCAGCGTCATGCGCCAAAGCTGGAGTCCCAGAAGAACAGGTTCGCGAGGTCGCTGCGGTCATCGGTACGGCCACGGGCGGCGTGTCGATCTTCGAAGACCTCGGCATCCAGATGGCGCCGCACTCGACGCTGAACAGCTACCTCGAGAAACTCGTGATGTTGATCACGGGCAACTTCGGGGTCAAAGGCGGCATGAACCTGCACACGCGCTTCGCGTCGCTCGGCGGCGGAGGTGGCAAGCCGGGGAGCAAGGGTCCGGTCACGCCCGTCACCGGACATCGTCTGGTCACCGGGCTCGTGCCGTGCAACGTGATTCCCGAGGAGATCATCGGTGACCACCCCGAACGCTTCCGGGCGATGCTCGTCGAGTCCGGCAACCCGGTGCACTCGCTCGCCGACAGCCAGGCCATGCGCCAGGCGTTGCGGCAACTCGATTTCCTGTGCGTGATCGACGTCGCGATGACCGAAACAGCGCGCGAGGCCGACTACGTGCTGCCCGCTGCGTCGCAGTTCGAGAAGTGGGAGTGCACGTTCTTCAACCTCGAGTTCCCGAGCAACTACTTCCACTTGCGCCGCCCGGTCTTCGAACCGATGGCGGGCACGTTGCCCGAGTACGAGATCCACTCGCGTCTGTGTCGTGCGCTCGGTGCCTACGACGACGAGCGCCTGGCGCCCCTCGTCACGGCAGCGAACGAAAGCCGTGAGGCCTACACCGGGGCCATGTTCCAGTTCATGATCGACAACCCCGAGCTCGGCAAGCTGCTCCCGATCCTGTTGTACGAGACGCTCGGCCCGACGCTGCGTACCGACGACGGTGTCGATGCCGCTGGGTCCGCTGCGGTATGGGGTCTTTCCCAGCAGGCCGCGGGATTCTGGGACGCATCGATCCGCCGGGCAGGCATCGGGGAGCCAGATGGCGGTGACGCACTCGGCGACGCGCTGTTCGACCACGTGCTCGCGAATCCGTCGGGTGTGATCTTCTCCACCGACGACTACGACGAAACGATGAAGCGTCTCCTCACGCCTGACGGCAAGGTCAACCTCGTCATCGACGCGCTGCTCGAAGAGTTCGATGCGCTTGCCGACGAGGCCGATCCGGTCGCTCGCGACGACGTCTACCCGTTCGTGCTGGCGGCAGGGGAGCGTCGATCGTCCACCGCCAACACGATCTACCGCGATCCTTCGTGGCGCAAGCTCGACAAGCAGGGCGCACTGCGCGTGTCGCCCGCCGACGCCGAACGGCTCGGGCTCGGCGAAGGGGACCGTGCTCGCGTGTCGACAAAGCGCGGCGAGGGCGTTGCGATGGTCGAGATCACCGACACCATGCGCGACGGCCATGTGTCGCTGCCGAACGGGTTCGGCCTCGACCAGTGGCCGAGTGGTTCGTCCGACTCCGTGGGCGTCGCCCCGAACGAGCTCACCTCGAAAGACGACCGCGACTGGTTTGCGGGCACCCCGTTCCACAAGCACGTGCGCGCCAAGATCGAGCGCGTCGACGAACCCGTGCCGGTCGCGGGTTCCTGATCATGCGCCGCACACGATTCGACGACTGGCCGTGCCCGATCGCACGCACGGCCGACCTGATCGGTGACTGGTGGACGCCACTCGTCATGCGCCAGGCGTTCATGGGCGCACGACGGTTCGGAGAGTTCTCCGAACAACTCGACATACCTCGTGCCGTGCTGACCGCTCGCCTCCAGCGTCTTGTGGAGGAGGACATGCTCACCCGTGTCGAGTACCAAGACAATCCGAAGCGCTACGAGTATCGCCTCACCGACAAAGGCCGTGACTTCTGGAACGTGCTCGCCGCGATGTGGCGGTGGGGGACCGACTGGATGTGGGACGGCGAGGACGACGACGCCCCGGTTGCGCTCCGCGACCGAGCGTCGGGCGAACGGATCGATCCGCTCGTGGTCAACGAGGCAACCGGCGAACCGCTCGACGTGCGCACGATGACCGTCGGCCTCGCCTGACTCGGGGGGCCTTGGTTAGACGTTCGCGCTGTCGGTGAGCAGCAGATAGCCGTCTTCGAGGCGGGGTGGCGTCAACGCAGCACCGGGTGGAGGTACGCCGAGGCATCGGTGGGTGCCGTCGGCAAGTGTCCATGATGCTCGAACATCGATTGGCGGCGGTTCGGATTGAATCCACGTTCGCCCAGCAGCCAGGTCCGCGAGCCGGTTCGGGCTGTCGGCGAAGACGATGCGGCTGTTGTGGAGCACCCAGATGACGTCGGCGTCGGCCGCTTCATCGGTCAGGTGAGTGGACACGATGGTGGTGGCTGCGTGCCGTCGCTCGGAAAGAACCCGGCGCATGCGTTGACGCTCGTCGGGGTCCAGTCCCGCAGCTGGTTCGTCGAGCAGCAGCAACGTCGGCTCGCCGATGATCGCCTGGGCGAGTCCGAGACGTTGGTTCATTCCGGCGGACAGATTGCCGGTCGGTTCGTTGGCTCGGTCGTCGAGGCCGACCTTGGTGAGTGCGTCGTAGACGAGGTGTCGGCGGGTTCGGTCGTCACGATGACCCTTCAACACGGCCACGTGGTCGACGGCGTCGAATGTTCGAGCGCGCGGCGAGAACCCGCACGACTGCGGGAGGTAGCCCAGCCGGCGACGAATCTCGATCTGCTCCGACTCGTGCGCCGGCGACAGCCCGTCGATGGTGATCGACCCGGCAGACGGAGTGAGCACGGTGGCGAGGCAGCGCAGCAGCGTGGTTTTACCGGCCCCGTTTGCGCCGAGCAGCGCGACGAGGCCTCCTTGTGCGAGGAGATCGACGCCGCCGAGCACCGTGCGGTCGCCGTAGCTGTGCTGCAGTTGGTAGGTCGCGACATGTGCTGCGGTCATGACAGAGCCAGCCGATCGAAGGTGCTGCGCCGTGCTGCGATGACGACCGCCGCGATCAACGCGACGGCTGCTGCGATGCCCTGGGCAACGGGAACGAACGCAGCGAGTACGTCGTCCGTGGCCCAGCGGGCAATGAGGTTGATCGCGATCCAGGCAATCGCCACGCTGCCTGTGGCCCGACGCGGGGAGGTGAAGGTCATCAACGCGAGTGACACAGCAGACACGGCGATCGCGGGCAGGAACCACGCTGCGGCCCACGGTCGCATCACTCGGCTGAGCAGGGTCACGAACATGATGACCGGAGTGGCGACCGCCATCACCGCGAGTGCGCGGATGAGGACGAGTCGCAGGCCGCTCATCGGTGTCGCGAGGTGAACTTCGTAGGTGGGGTCGCTCGGTGATCCGTAGGCGAGGCCGACGCCGACGACGGGAACGAGCGGCGTGAGGAGCAGCATCAAGAACGCGCTGGCGCGTGGGTCGGCGGTGTCGAGCGGGCCGAGCCCGATGAGCAACATCACGGCGATCGACACGTACCACGACCGGCGCAGTGCGGGCGTGGCCGCCATGAGACGCGTCACGTGCGACGGCAGTCCGATCCGCCGGAGCAGACGCTCGGTCCTGGTGGCGGTCGGCGCGTCGAGTTCGACGGTGACGGCTCTCCAGTTGCGAGCGAGTCGAGCCGGGTCGATGGGCGCTGCGGGCTGCGGCGCTGGGGGCGGCGGGGAATAGCTCATTGCGGTGTGCTTCCTTCCAGTGCGTCTCCGAGTTGGCGGCGAGCGCGCATCATGCGCGTCTTGACCGTGCCGTGGGGAATGCCGAGGAGGTGGCCGGCTTCTTTGGTGGTGAGGCCATCGATCGCCGTGGCGATCATCACCGAGCGCAGGTCGGGTTCGAGTGTGGCCAGCGCGTGCATCGCCGGACCCGGTGCGGCGTCGAGTGCCACGACCTCAGACGACGACTCGCCGGGCGCTGTGGCGAGGTAGGCGTCGGTCGAGGTGTCGACCGGGGTGGGGCGCCGCTTGCGAAGTTGGTCGATCAAGCGGCGGATGCCGATGCCCCAGATCCACGCACCGACGTCGCCGTCGCCGCGGAACTTCTTTGCCGAGCGCCACACCGCGACGAACGTGTCCTGCACCGCGATGTCGACCGTGTCGACGTCGCGGCAGCGTGCCTGCAGCCGTTGCGTGAGCCATGGCGCGTGTCGCCCGTAGAGCATCTCGAGCGCCAACCGGTCGCCGGTGACGACGCGCGCGAGCAGCGCGTGGTCCTCGGTTCGGCGCAGGTCGGATGATGGCATGAAGTGGGCGCAGTCGTTGCTTTCCCACTCTGTCGTACCGAGCGTCGCCTGCGGTTCATTTCCGATTCAGGCACTCGTCACTGGTTGACCCAGATCTCTTCGAGACCGTTCAGTTCCAGGCATTCTGTGACGCGGGCGAGCGCCTCTGGGTCCGTGACGAAGAACTCGAGACCGTCGACCGATCTGCCTCCGCCACCCAATACGACCCGGTCGCCGACTCGCACTCTTGTGCGTTCGGGGTCGTCAAGGAAGACCGTCTGATCGGCTTCTCTCCAGGTGGTGCCGGACCGCCAGATGATGACTGCTCGTGAGGCCGCGCCGACGCCACCGCCTGGCGACTCGAGGAGCAAGCATCCGTTCTCGAGGAGCAGGTTTCCCTGCGCGAGCGCTTCTTCGGCGTCGTTGTTCGACCGCCCGAGAATGACCGGACCATCGAGTCCACCCGTCCACCGTGCAGTGTCGTGGAGGTCGACGTCAGCGACGTCGCCTGTGGATGACTCGTCGAGCCCGAGCACGATGCGTAGCTCGGCCACGTCGTCACACGTCGACTCGTGGGGGAGCAGCGGACGACGGGTGATGAAGCGTCCGTCGATGACCAACGTGTGGCGTCGGTCGGCCTCGCCGAGTGGCCAGTCGTCGTCCTCGACGATCGTGCACAACGACTCAGCGCCGATCGGTTGCCATGGCAGCTGGTCGAGGTCGGGGCCGGTCCACGGTGCGTCTGAGTCACGCTCGGCTTCGAACTTGAGCGGAGACGAGACGATCGCCCACTGGTCGAGCGGGACCGTGCCGCCACCGCGGTCAACGGCGTCGTTGAGCTGCTCGAAGAGTGGAAGAAACTGTTGCAAGAGCTCCGTATAACCGATGCGGCCGGGAACGCTGCTGTCTCCATCTCGACCGACTTCGCTGAGTTGTTCGACGACCCGCGCCGTGAATTCGCCGTCCGAGTGCGAGACGAAGAAGAAGTCGCCCCCGTCCGTCACGGAATACGTTGTCGGGAGTGGAACGATGGGCTGCAAGCCGCCTCCCGTCAAGCGAAGATCGCTCGCGATTGTCATCAGATCCACCAGTGCATCTTCAGACAATTCGAGTTCGTAGGCCCACGAGGTGCTGCCCGGACTCCCGTCGATCCGAAACGCGAGGACTTCGCCGCTGGGGTAGACGTAGAACTGCGCGTGGTCAAGCGGTCGAAAGAACTGGACGGGGCCCTTGCTCCAGAACCCCATGGTCAGGATCGGCCGTGGGTCGTCGGGGTCGATCACGATCGGGGTGACACCTCGGACCGTGGACGGCGTGGCGGTGCTCGGCGCGACCGTCGCCGAAGTCGCCGAAGTCGCCGAAGTGGGCGAGGTGGTGGGGGTGTTGATGTTCTGGCCACGGTCTCGCTGCGCAAGGGCGATCACTCCACCGACGACCAACACAACCACCGCAGCACCAAGCGCAAGGGCGGACCACTTGCGCGAGTGCCCCGGCTGCTTTGTCAGCACCGACTCGGCATTAAGCGCGCGATCGTTGATCGCTGTTTCGAGAGTGGAGCGATAGGCGGCAAGCCGCTCGTCGAGATTCTCTTCCGTCATGTTGGTCGCCTCTCCGAATCTGGGACAGAGAGTGCGGTGCGCAGGGCGGTCAGGCCGCGATGAACGTGATTTCGTACCGACGTCACCGGCAGGCCGAGAGCGTCAGCCGTTTGCTGATAACTCCAGTCGAAGACCTTGACCATCACGACGCAGGCTCGTTGTTCGGGGCTGATCTGGGCGAGAGCACGGTGGAGCCCGGGGTCAATCGTGGCGTCTTGGTTGCGGTGCTCGGGCGGCAGCTCGACCTTGCGTTCCCAACGGCGGTGCCGACGCGCTGCAGTTTGGCCGACGCGAAAGAGATAGCCCGTCGGATTGTCCATCTTTCGGACCCGCGCCCAGTTTCGCCACGCATACTCGATCGCATCGTTCGCCACGTCGTTCCCGATGTCGATGCCGAAGTATGCGATGAGCACGCGGCGGAGGCGTGCGCAGTCCGTCGCAACGAATCGCTCGAAGTCATCGGCGCCACCGTTCTGCTTGTCGTGGTTGAACATCTTCACCACCTAAAGCGCTGACAGAGCTGATCTGTTTCACAGCGATTGCGATGTGCTCGCGTTCGCTGCTCGTCAGTCGAACACGGGGATCGTGAACGCTCCGGCGCGTTCGAGTTGGGCGCCGACCTGGATGAGGACGTCTTCGCGGCCGTAGGCGGCGGCGAGTTGCACGCCGACCGG
>CALICC010000201.1 GCA_938049325.1 uncultured Ilumatobacter sp.
GTCAGGTCTTGAACCAGCGTCGAGGCACCTTGATTCCGCTCGGCCTGGTCGGCCTGGTCGGCACGGGCTTGTGCGTCCTCCAGGCTGACTTGGGTTCGGCGATCGTGCTTGGTGCCATCGTGTTCTCCATCGCATGGATCGCCGGCGTGCCGTTCCGCCCGCTCGCGCTGATGGGATCAGGTGCGACGGTCGGCGCCCTCCTCTTCGTGATGTCGAGTCAGGCGCGCATCGATCGGTTCACCGCATTCCTCGACGTCACCGGAAACAAGGATCGTCTGTCGTGGCAGACCTACCAGGCGTACGTGAGCATGGCCTCGAGTGGTGTGAGCGGATCGGGTATCGGTGGCAGCAAGACCAAGCTCGGCTACCTGCCGTACGCGCACAGTGACTTCATCTTTGCGATCATCGCCGACGAGCTCGGGCTGATCGGCGCGGCAGCTGTCATCGGCGGTTTCGCGATGCTCGTGTGGTTCGGCGTGCAGACGGCACTGGCCGCACCCGACCGATTCGGCATGCTCGTCTCGGGCGGCGTCGCGGCATGGTTCGGTGTGCAAGCGGTCGTCAATCTCGGTGGCGTCACCGGGCTGATGCCCGTCACCGGACTCACGCTGCCGTTCTTCTCAGCAGGCGGAAGCTCGTTGTTCGTGTCGATGTTCGCAGCCGGACTTCTGTTGAGCGTTGCTCGTCGCATCGGCACTCGGCCGAACGCCGCAACGTGACGTCGACCGACACGTTTGCTGTCGTCACGGGTGGCGGCACGTCAGGCCACGTGTTGCCGGCGCTGGCAGTTGCCGACGCACTCGTGTCCGGGGGACGCGAGCCCGACGAAGTGCACTACATCGGATGCACCCGCGGCATCGAGTCTCGTCTCCTTCCGGAGACTCCGTACGCGGCGACCTACTTCGACGTCGTCGGATTTCAGCGTTCGTTGAGCCGTCGCAACCTCGCCTTTCTCCCCAAGATGTGGCGGGCGCGCCGCGCCGCTGTCGCGTTGCTTCGGAGCCTTCGCCCGAGAGTGGTCGTCAGTGTCGGTGGGTACGCGAGCATGCCGGTCGTTTTCGCCGCGAAGAAGCTCACCATCCCGCTCGTCGTCGTGTCGTACGACCGTCGGCCGGGCCGAGCGAGTCAACTCGCTGCTCGCTCTGCTGCGGCGTGTGCGGTCGCGTTCGACAACTCACCGTTGCCCAATGCGACGCTGACCGGTGCGCCGGTCCGTGAGGAGATCTTCGCCGTCGAGCGTGTCGCCGGTCGGGCCGCGGCTCGACGCAGTCTCGGAATCCCCGACGATCGATTCCTCGTTGCGATCATGGGTGGCTCGTTGGGGTCAGGGGTGCTCAACGGTGAGATCCGTCGCTATGTCACGCAGCACGACGACGACAACGACCTTGCCGTCAGACAGGTCGCGGGCGAACGATTCGCAAACGAGATCATCGAACTCGGTGCGGTCGACAACGGAATCATTCACCAGGTCGTGGGCTACGAGAACGATATGGCCAGCGTGTACGCAGCCGCCGATGTTCTCGTCGGGCGAGGTGGGGCGAGCACCGTCCACGAAGTGGCGGTCACCGGTATCCCGGCGATTCTCGTGCCGTGGTCGGGAGCGGCCGACGATCACCAGGTCGGCAACGTCGAGTGGCTCAGCGAAGTGGGCGCTGCGGTCATGCTCACCGAGTCGGAGCTGGGGCGCCTCGGCGACGAGATCGAGCGTCTCCGTCACGACTCGGCGGCACGTGATGAGCTCGCTGCTGCCGCGAGTAAACGGGGAGAGATTCATCGATCGGGCGCATTGGCCGAGTTGATCGAGCAGGTCGCCGTAATATCGCCTGCACTGTGACCGTCAAGCTTCCAGCCCCCGTGGCACCTCTCGATCTGTCGATTCCCCACCGATTGCACGTTGTCGGCGTCGGGGGGCCTGGGATGAGTGCGATCGCCATCGCGCTCGCCGAAATGGGCCACGAGGTGTCGGGCACCGATCTGCGCGAACACCCGGTTCTCGAACGAGTGCGTGCGGCCCAGGTCGACGTGCGGATCGGCCACGACCGATCTCTGGTGCACGGCGTCGACGCCGTCACGGCGAGTAGCGCGATTCCTGATCGGAACATCGAGCTCGACGAGGCGCGCAACACGAACGTGACCGTGCTGCGTCGCGCCGGCATGCTCGCCTCGATCTGCGCGCAAGCGAAGTCGATCGCGGTCGCCGGTACGCACGGCAAGACCACCACCACGTCGATGTTGATGCTGATGATGGCCGAGGCAGGCATGCGTCCCAGCTTCGTCGTGGGTGGCGACGTCACCGATGTGGGCACCGGCGCACAGTGGACCCGCGGTGAGTGGTTGGTCGTCGAGGCTGACGAGAGCGATGGCACTCATCTCGAACTCCCGCTCTATGGCACGATCTTGACCAATGTGGAGGTCGACCACCTCGACCACTACGGCTCCTTCGACGCCATCGTCGAGAGCTTCGGCACCTATCTGTCTCAGATCGACGGACCCAAGGTGGTCTGCTCGGACGACGCGGTGGCCAGCGAACTGGCGACACGACACGGCGCCGTGACGTATGGCTGCGAGCCGGGCGCTGATATTCGCGCCACCGACGTCCGAGCCGACAACGGGGCGTTCGTCTTCGACGTCCTGCAGCACGACGTACGTCTTGGGTCGATCGAGTTGCCGATGCGTGGCATTCACAACGTGGTCAACGCCACAGGAGCGATCGCCATGGCTCTTCAGGTCGGTGTCGCGTTCGACGACATTCGCAACGCGTTGGCGAAGTTCGGTGGCGTGGCGCGTCGCTTCGATGTGCGAGGTGTCGATGGAGGAGCAACGTTCGTCGACGACTATGCGCACCTGCCGTCGGAGATCTCGGCGGTCCTCGCTGCAACTCGCCACAGTGGTGACAAGTGGAAGCGCGTCATCGCGGTCTTCCAACCCAATCGCTACAACCGGATCTCCGAGATCTGGGCCGACTACGGCGCGGCATTCGGTGATGCCGACATCGTCGTCCTGACCGACATCTACGCGTCCGGAACGACGCCGATTCCGGGAGTGACGGGCAAGCTCATCGTCAACGCCGTGACGGAGCACGATCCGAAGCAGCGCGTGGTGTGGTTGCCCCAACGCGACGATCTCGTGCAGTTCGTCGCCGGAGAGGCCCGCGACGGCGACATCGTGCTGTCGATGGGATGCGGAGACATTGCCACGCTGCCGTCGGAGGTGCTCGATGTGCGCAGCCCACGCTGACGCGCTGCGTATCGCGTCGCAGGTGCTCGGTAACCGAGCCGACGTCGAGGTTCCGATCGGCCCGATGACGACCTACCGGGTCGGTGGTGCTGCCGATCTCTTCGTGCGCGCCACCAGCGACGACGACCTCGCGGTTGTCGCAGAGGCCGCAACGACAAGTGGTCTGCCGCTCCTGATCGTCGGGCGCGGTTCCAACCTGCTGGTGAGCGACAACGGTTTCCGAGGGATCGCGGTCTCCTTGGCCGACATGGCGAGATGCTCGGCGGTCGACATCGATGATGCGGCAGCCGTCGTCGACGCGGGGAGCGCGGTACTGCTCCCGGTACTCGCTCGAAAGCTCGCAAGCAGCGGACTCGCCGGATTCGAGTGGGCGGTCGGCGTGCCCGGGTCGATCGGTGGTGCGGTTCGGATGAACGCAGGTGGGCACGGGTCCGACATGTCGGAGTCTCTCGAGTCGATCTCCGTGTTCGACTTCGAACGGGCGGTCTTCGAGACGCGTGCCGCGGCCGATCTGGGGCTCCGTTTCCGCGGCAGTGCGATCGGGCCGAACGTCGCGGTACTCTCCGCGAGGCTGCAGCTGCGCGAAGGTGACCCTGTCGCGGCGCAGGCAGAACTGAGTGAGATCGTGTCGTGGCGGCGAGCGAACCAGCCCGGTGGTCAGAATGCCGGCTCGGTATTCGTCAACCCCGTCCCCGGTGAGGTGAGCGCTGGAGCGTTGATCGACGAACTCGGCATGCGCGGGTTGCGGCTGGGATCGGCCACGGTCTCGGAGAAGCACGCAAACTTCATCCAAGCAGATGACGGGGGAGCGGCGAGCGACGTGCACGCCCTCATGGTCGTGGTGCGCGAACGCGTGGCGGAGGCGACGGGCTACGCGCTGCGCAGCGAGATCCGGCTCATCGGATTCCCCGAAGACGAGACGTTGCGATGAGCCGATTCAAGCTGCGTGGCCGTCGTCAAGCGGCAGATGTTGCGCCGCGTGCCGCCGATGTCGACACGAGTGATGTCAAAATCGTGCAACGCGACCCCGTTGCCCCGGTCGACGATTCGGCAGATCTGCTCGCTGAGCTGTCGGTGGCGTTCTCCGACGACGACACGAGTGACGACACCGATCCCGATGCCTCGGAGCCCGGCGCCGCCGACGACACAGCAGACGACGACACGGCCGACAACACGGCCGCGGGATCGGCCATTGACGAGTCCGTCGACGCCTCGCCGGCGGCCTCGACATCTGGCATCACCACGATTGCGATCGGAGGTGATGACGATCTGCCAGATGCGGTCTACCTCGACGACGAGCTGGGCCTCGGTACCGGAGACGCCGACACGGTGTTCATCGACGACGACGGCACCGGCGACGCGGTGCTTCCGCAAGACGCCACGGCACGCGGGATCGAGCCGCGCCTGCGTCAGCGACGAATCGGGGTCCGTCGTGCCGAGGGGCGTCGGCGTCTCAAGTGGATGGCCGTCGTCGGGACGATCGCGGTCATCGTCATCGGCGTGCTCGCCGTGCTCGGATCGTCGTGGTTCTCCGTCGAGTCGTGGGAACTCGACGGCCTGGAGAATGCGAACCGCAGCGATGTGGCTGCGGTGATCGAAGATCTGATCGGTACGCCGGTCCTCCTGGTCGATACCGACGAGGCCGAGGAGCGGCTCGAACGCATTGCCTGGATCGAAAGTGCTCGAGTGCGGACCGATTTCCCGTCGAGCGTTTCGATCGAGATCCGCGAGCGCACGCCGGTTGCCACTGCGCGTGGAGCCGATGGCCGGTTCCGAATTCTCGACGCCGAAGGCCGTGTGCTCGACGTGATCGACGGGCAGCCGATCGCGTTCGTGCTCGTCACGGGAGCTGCGACGGTCGATCTCGAACCCGGTCAGTTCGCGGACGTCGGCACGTCAGCTGCTGCTGCAATGGTGCCCAAGCTGACTCCCGAGATCAGGTCCCGCCTGGTGTCGATGTCAACGACTCCTGATGGCTCTGACCTGCGGTTTCTTCTGTCGAACGAGCCGGGCGAGAACATCGAAGCGCGGCTCGGCGCGGCGATTTCGGACAACGATCAACTCGAGCGTCTGGTGCGACTGGAGCGGGTCCTCGGTGACGTGATCGGCTCCGATACCACCGTGATCGACGTCTCGACGGCCGAGACGACCGAGCGCTGAGTCGTGCTCCCTTGCACGCAGCGCGGCGGTTCCGGCGCTAGCGTCCCTCTGCGGCGCTGACAGACCTGGCAGAATGCCGAAACGGATCACGCTCGCGTGTGATCCACACAACAACATCATGAACGCTTTCTCGAAAACTCACCCCGCTGCACGACGTGCGGCTCCCTGGAGGATCCACTGATGGTCGGCACGCCGCAGAATTATCTCGCCGTGATCAAGGTGATCGGCGTTGGAGGTGGCGGGGTCAACGCCGTCAACCGGATGATCGACGCAGGTCTCAAAGGCGTCGAGTTCATCGCCGTCAACACCGACGCTCAGGCGCTGCTGATGTCGGATGCCGACGTCAAGCTCGACATCGGCCGTGAACTCACCCGCGGCCTCGGTGCCGGGAGCGACCCCGAGGTCGGTCGCGAGGCAGCCGAGTCGCATCGCGACGAAATCGAAGAGATGGTGCGTGGCGCCGACATGGTGTTCATCACCGCAGGTGAGGGAGGTGGCACCGGAACCGGCGCCGCGCCGGTCATCGCCGAAGTCTCGCGTGAAGCCGGAGCGCTGACGATCGGTGTTGTCACCCGCCCGTTCTCCTTCGAAGGCCGTCGCCGTTCGGTGCAAGCCGACAATGGTGTGCAGAAGCTGAAGGAGAAGGTCGACACGCTGATCGTCATTCCGAATGATCGACTCCTGACGGTCGCCAACGACAAGACGAGTGTGCTCAATGCCTTCAAGATGGCCGATGAGGTCTTGTTGCAGGGTGTTTCCGGCATCACAGGTCTCATCACCACGCCCGGTCTGATCAACACGGACTTCGCCGACGTGAAAGCCGTGCTCCGTGACGCTGGTACGGCGCTCATGGGTATTGGCCAAGCAAGTGGTGACGAGCGAGCGGTGTCGGCCGCCAAGGCAGCGATTTCGAGCCCGCTGCTCGAATCGGCGATCGATGGCGCACGCGGTGTCCTGCTCAACATCACTGGACCGTCCAGCATGGGTCTGTTCGAGATGAACGCGGCCGCCGAGATCATCCACGGCGTTGCTCACCAAGACGCACTGATCATCTTCGGTACGGTCGTCGACGACGAGATGGGCGACGAAGTGCGCGTCACGGTGATCTCGGCTGGATTCGATCGAGTCGACAGTGGGCCGGGAATGCCGGTGACACCGATCGGTGGTTCGGCCGACAATCAGCCGCGAACCTCGCCGACTCGGATCACCGAACTCTTCGGCGACGTCGACGATGCGGATCCGCTCGCCGACGATGATGACGACTTCGACGTTCCATCGTTCCTCAAGTGAGTTGAGCGGGTGACGCACCCGCTTTTCGACACCCTGATCGCCAGCGCTCAACGACGGATCTCCGTCGTCGCAACCGAGCGCGACGATGGCGACATGCATCCGCTGCACGTCGACGCGCAGGTCGGCCCATGGTGGATGCTCGACCAAGTCCACGGGGTCTCCGTGTATTCGGTGGCCGGGGGTGAACCGATCGTGCCGACAGCGGCGGTTGGTGACGTGATGGTGACCAACGAAGTCGATGTCGCGCTCGCGATCTGGTCCGCCGATTGCGCCCCACTGGTGCTCGCATCCGACGACGGCACCGTGGTGGCGGCCCACGGTGGTTGGCGTGGGCTTGCCGCCGGCATCGTCGACGTCGCCGTCGACGCAGCCGAACGCTCGGGTGGCACGATTGCCGCCGCCGTCCTCGGCCCCTTGATCCATCCGTGCTGCTATGCGTTCGGCCAGAGCGACCTCGACTCGGTCGCTCGAGGGCTCGATATCGCGCCCGAGCTCATCGCCGGCCGGACCGCAACAGGTGCAGTGGCGCTCGACGTCCCCGTCGCCATGCGTGCCGCGCTCGCCCGCCGAGGTGTCGCCCTGGATGTCACCGGTCCGTGCACCGGATGTGATGAACGGTGGTTCTCGCATCGCGTTCGTGTGGATGCCGAACGACATGCCACCGTGGTGTACGTGGAGGCAGCGTGAACGTCGACGCAGTTCGCACGGCGCTTGCTGCGATGCGCGCCCGCATCGACGGGGTCGCTCGCTCGTGGTCGCACCCGGTTGAGGTCACCGCGGTCACCAAGGCGTTTCCGCCCGACGCGATCAGTGCAGCGGTCGCAGCCGGATGCCGCTCGGTCGGTGAGAACTATGCCCAGGAGCTGCTGGCGAAGCGGCCGGTGCTCGATCACCTCGACGCAAGCGACCGACCGCGGGTCGACTTCATCGGCCAACTCCAATCGAACAAGGTCCGCCAACTCGCCGGACTCGTCGACCGTTGGGCCACGGTGGATCGTGTGTCGCTGGCGACCGAAATCGCTCGCCGCGACCCTGCAGGGCGAGTGCTCGTGCAGGTGAACGCCACGGGGGAGTCACAAAAGGGTGGCTGTGCTTTTGACGATGTTGCCGGACTCGTCGAGCAATGCCGGGCGCTCGGGCTCACCGTCGAGGGTCTCCTGACAGTCGGCCCGACCAATGAGCCACCCGCAGCGGCTGCGGACGGTTTCGAAGCCGTGCGTGGCCTCGTCGACGAACTCGGCCTCGAGGTGTGCTCGATGGGGATGACCGCCGACCTCGAGGTGGCGGTCGCAGCGGGCGCGACCAACGTCCGAATCGGCTCCGCTCTGTTCGGTCCTCGTCCGAAACAGCAACCACCTGTCCACCCAGACAGGGACCATCCGGGCTAACCTCCGGCGCTCAGGAGGAAGAATGTCACTCTGGAAGAAGACCATGGACTACCTGGGTCTTGGTCCCGACGATGCGTACGACGATTACGAGGCATACGACGAGCCGGAACCACCGGCCCGTCAGCCTCGCGCGCCTCGTGAACCCGATGCCCCGAACGCTCGTGGCAATCGCGGGGGATGGGAACCTGAGCCAGAACCAACGGTACGCACCGTTCCGCAACGCCCGAGTTTCCCGTCGCGTGACTTTGACGCGTCGTCGGCATCGAGGCGGCCACAGCAGGCAGCGAGCACGGCGCCGCGTCACAACGATCGAGGCAACGACTCGGGCGTTCAGATTCGGCCCAACACCGGCGAACAGCCGGCCCAACAACCACAACTCCGCAGCATCCCAGGGGGAGCCATGGAACCGCACACCGTTCGTCCGCGGCGTTTCGACCAGGCGCAAGAAGTTGCCGATGCGTTCAAGTCGGGCACGCCGGTCATCATGAACCTCGAAGGAACCGAACGCGACGTGGCGCGCCGCCTCATCGACTTCGGGAGCGGAATTTGCTACGCGCTCGACGGCACCATGGAGAAGGTGGCCACCGGCGTGTACCTGTTGAAGCCGCCCGCACGCCCGACGCGTTACGACGGCTACGACGACTGAACTGACGATCACGGATCCGTACGAGGAGACACAGATGGACATCAATCCCCAGCGAGTACGCACCGCAGAGTTCAAAACAGCAAAGCGCGGACTGGATCCCGATGAGGTGCGCTCCTTTCTCAACGAGGTGGCCGCCGAGCTCGAGCGGGCGCAGAACCAGTCGACGGCGATGGAGGCTCGCGCTCGCGCTGCGGTTGCTCGTCTGCAGGAAGTGTCGGAGGGCGCAGGCGAAGCAACTGCGGCGGCAGCGTCGGCGCCTGAGGATGCACAGGTCAGCGCCAGTGTCGACGAAGCCGAAACGATCAGCCGAACGCTCCTGCTCGCTCAGCGGACCGCCGATACGACCGTTGCCGAGGCGCAGGCCGAGGCCGATCGCATTGCCAAGAGTGCAAACGACGAGGCAGCCAAGACACTCGACTCCACCCGCGAGATGTCGGCGAAGATGCTCGACGAGGCGCGTGTCGAAGCGCACCGTGTCGGCGATGAAGAGCGGCTCGCGGTCCAAGCAGCCGCGGTTGCATTGGCAACTCGTCGTGATGCGTTGAAGTCCGACGTCGAACTGCTCGAACAGCATCTGGCAGACGAGCGATCCAGACTGCGCGAGGCGGCGACGTCGATCATGGCGCTCACCGAGAAGGTGCCTGGTGGGCTCGGCGAGGTCGGGCGTCCGGCTGTTTCCGACATCGCCGACGATGTCGACCCGTTGATCGACGACGACATCGACGCCGATGGGGATGTCGACGTCGAAACCGACGAGCCGGTCACCGATGTCATGGACGTCACCGTCGCCAATCAGGCGCGCGACGCTGCCGCTGATGACTCGAACGACGACACCGTTGACGGTTCGGCCTTGCCGCTGCCGATCGATCTCGACGACGACCTTGATTCGCCGCCACGCGGCGACCGCTAATCCCGCAGCGAAGTGATCGCCGAGGCTGGATAGCCTCCGAGGCGTGTCGTACCCGAACGTCGATCCGCAACCCCATTTCCCGACGCTCGAACGCGCCATTCTCGAGCGCTGGGAAGCCGACGAGACCTTCGAGGCCTCGGTCGAACAGCGCGACGCGGGCCCCAACGGCGCCAACGAATTCGTCTTCTACGACGGTCCTCCGTTCGCGAACGGCCTGCCGCACTACGGCCACCTCCTCACCGGCTACGTGAAAGACGCCGTTCCGCGCTATCAGACCATGCGTGGCAAGCGCGTCGAGCGCCGCTTCGGATGGGACTGCCATGGCCTGCCGGCCGAGGTGAAGGCCGAGCAGGAACTCGGAATCTCGGGACATCCGGAAATCGCCGCGTTCGGCATCGACAAGTTCAACGAAGCGTGCCGTTCGAGTGTGTTGCAGTACACCGACCAGTGGCGCTCGTACGTCGGCCGGCAAGCCCGCTGGGTCGACTTCGACAACGACTACAAGACACTCGACCTCTCGTATATGGAGAGCGTCATGTGGGCCTTCAAGACGCTTCACGACAAGGGACTCATCTACGAAGGCTTCCGCGTGCTCGCGTACTGCTGGCGCTGTGAGACGCCGCTGTCGAACACCGAGACCCGGATGGACGACACGTACAAGGACCGCCAGGACCCGGCACTCACCGTGGCGTTCGAGTTGGAGACCGGCGAGAAGATGGTCGCGTGGACCACCACGCCGTGGACGCTGCCGTCGAACCTGGCGCTCGCCGTCGGACCAGACATCGACTACGCCGTGCTCGAACTCGACGGTCAGCGATTCATCATGGCCGAGGCGCTGGTCGGCGCCCACGAGGCCGAGTTCGGCGACGCCACGCACGTCGACACGATCAAGGGTTCTGCGCTCGCAGGCCGCCGCTATGCCCCGTTGTTCCCGTACTTCGCCGATGCCGATCTCCACGGCACCG
The DNA here is from genome assembly GCA_938049325.1 of uncultured Ilumatobacter sp. GTDB lineage: Bacteria > Actinomycetota > Acidimicrobiia > Acidimicrobiales > Ilumatobacteraceae > Ilumatobacter_A. The sequence goes on from CALICC010000201.1 coordinate 10,597, forward strand.
AGCAGGCGTTCCAGGTGCTTGCGGCCGACTTCGTGTCGGTCGAAGACGGCACTGGCGTGGTGCACATGGCGCCGGGCTTCGGTGAAGACGACCAAGTCATCAGCAACGACGCCGGGATTCCGACGCTCTGCCCGATGGACGAGCACGGCTGCTACACCGCCGAGATCACCGACTACGTCGGCACTCATGTGTTCGACGCCAACAAGCAGATCATCGCAGACCTGAAGGCACGCGGCTCGCTTGCTGACGGCGGCACCGTGGTTCGCCACGCCACCTACGACCACTCGTATCCGCACTGCTGGCGCTGTGCCCAGCCACTCGTCTATCGAGCGATCTCGTCGTGGTTCGTCGAGGTCACGAAATTTCGCGACCGGATGGTCGAACTGAACCAAGAGATCACCTGGCAGCCGTCGCACATCAAAGACGGCAGTTTCGGTAAATGGATCGAAAACGCACGCGACTGGGCGATCAGTCGGAACCGCTTCTGGGGCTCGCCGATTCCGGTCTGGAAGTCGGACAACCCGGACTTCCCGCGCCTCGATGTGTACGGCTCGCTCGATGCCTTGCAGGCTGACTTCGGAGTCGAAGTGACCGACATGCACCGGCCACAGATCGACGATCTCGTCCGCCCGAATCCTGATGATCCGAGCGGGCAGTCGATGATGCGGCGTGTCCCCGAAGTGCTCGACTGCTGGTTCGAGTCGGGCTCCATGCCCTTCGCACAGGTTCACTATCCATTCGAGAACCAGGAATGGTTCGAGAACCACTATCCCGGTGACTTCATTGTCGAGTACATCGGCCAGACGCGCGGTTGGTTCTACACCCTGCACGTGCTCGCAACGGCGCTGTTCGACCGCCCGGCCTTTTCCAACTGTCTCAGCCACGGCATCGTGCTCGGCGACGACGGCGCGAAGATGTCGAAGAGCCTGAACAACTACCCGGATCCGTCCGAGATGTTCGACGCGCACGGTGCCGACGCCATGCGATGGCACCTGCTCAGCTCGTCGATCCTGCGTGGCGGCGACGGCATGGTCACCGAGGCCGGCATGCGCGAAACCGTGCGTCAGATCCTGCTGCCCGTCTGGAACTCGTGGTACTTCCTCACGCTGTACGCCAACGCGGCGGACTACCGCGGCGTCGACCGCACCGATTCGACGAACGTGCTCGACCGCTATGTGCTCGCAAAGACGCGCGATCTCGTTGCCGAGATGACCGAGTCGATGGACGCCTACGACCTGTTCGGGGCGTGCCAGCAGGTGCGTACGTACCTCGACGTGCTCACCAACTGGTACGTCCGTCGGAGTCGCAGTCGGTTCTGGGAAGGTGATCATGACGCGATCGACACGCTGCACACCGTGCTCGGTGTGTTCACTCGCCTGACGTCGCCGCTGTTGCCCTTCGTCAGCGAGGCGATCAGCGACGGACTCCGTGGCGACACCGATGGCTCGGTGCACCTCGGCGACTGGCCGTCGGTCGACGAGCTGCCTGCCGATCCAGAATTGGTGGCGTCGATGGACCTTGCTCGCGACGTGTGTTCGTCGACGCTGTCGGTGCGCAAGGCGCACAAGCGCCGGGTCCGCCTGCCCTTGCAGAGCCTCACGGTCGCCACGCCCGATGCAGCGCGCCTCGCGGACTTCACTGCGTTGATCGCCGATGAGGTGAACGTGCGCGAGGTCGAGTTGACCGCTGACGTCGGGTCGGTGGCAGCCGAAGAGCTCAAGCTCGTTCCGGCAAAGCTCGGACCGCGCCTGGGCAAGGAAGTCCAGAATCTCATCAAGGCACACAAGCAGGGCGATTGGAGCGTCGACGGCGACGTCGTCGTGGTGGGCGGCGTGGCGCTCGAAACAGGGGAGTACTCGCTCGAACAGGTTGCCGCCGACGATCAAGCCAGCAGCGGACTCGGACATCACCCCGGCGTGGTCGCGCTCGACACCACCGTGACCGAAGAGCTCGAAGTCGAAGGTCGAGCGCGGGACCTCGTGCGCTCGATTCAGCAGGCTCGGCGTGATGCAGATCTCGATGTGTCCGACCGCATCCGGCTGAGGGTGAGCGGGCCGGCACTGGCTGTGGCGGCGCTCGAAGCGCACCGGGAACTGGTGGCATCGGAGACGTTGGCCCTCGACATCGAGATCGGCGACATCCTCGTCGACGAGGCTGACCCGGTGATCACCGTCGAAGCGACCACCTGACCCTGGTCCGGAGGCGGTAGAGTCCGGCGCTCACACCGCCGAAGTAGACGGAGATCTCCATGGCCGCCGCAAAGAAGTCCGCAGCAAAGAAGAAGTCCGCAGCAAAGAAGTCAGCGCCGACGAAGAAAACCGCGGCGAAGAAAGCTCCCGCCAAGAAGAAGGCTGCCGCCAAGAAGACGGCAAAGAAGCAGCCAGCGAAGAAACAAGCCGCCAAGAAGCAGGCAGCCAAGAAGCAAGCGGCCAACAAGACCGCTGCCAAGAAGCAACCGGCTGCCAAGGCTGCTGCCAAGAAGCAACCAGCAGCGAAGGCGGTCGCCAAGAAAACGCCTGCCAAGAAGCCAGCAAGGAAGAAACCACTGAATCCATCACGCACCTCACTGCTTTCGAACGACGTCCCTGACGTCCACGAAATCCCGGCCCCTCGTGGCACGTCGAAAGATGGAATCGCCTATACCAAGGACTTCGATGTCAAGTTCTTGAAGGCGCAACGCGAGGAACTCGAACTGCGTCGTGCCTCGGAGCTCAAGCGCGCCGTTCGCCTCGAAGACGAAGCCGAGAGCTTGGTCGAAGATGGCGAGATGGGTGACGTGCAATTCGATGACGAAGGTGGCGAGGGCGACACGATGGTCGTCCAGCGCGACCTCGATCGTGTGCTGTCGAGCCAGGCCCGTCAGACGATCGAAGAGATCGACGCGGCCCTCGAGCGAATCACCAAGGGAACCTACGGGTACTCCGAGGTGTCCGGGCTTCCCATCCCGCGCGAGCGGCTCGAAGCTCTGCCCGAGACCACCGTGCTCGCGGCTGAGAAGGTCAGTGGCGCAGGACTCCGATAACGCGATTCGACCTTGGCGAGCGCCGGTACTGCTCGCTCTGGCAGTCATCGTCGCGGACCAACTGTCCAAGCACTGGGCCGTCAATCGACTGTCCGGCGACCGCATCATCGACGTTGTCTGGACGCTGCGACTGAACCTGGCGTTCAACAGCGGCATGGCGTTCAGCCGTGGCGAAGGTCTCGGCCCCGTGATCGCGGTCGTCGCCACGTTGGTGATCGTGTGGTTGCTGGTGTCGCTGCGCACCGCTGGCGGTCGACTGAACACGTTCGGAATCGGCGCGGTGATCGGCGGCGCCGCGGGCAACCTGATCGACAGAGCGTTTCGTCAAGAAGGGTGGCTGCGCGGGTCGGTGGTCGACTTCATCGACTTCCAGTGGTTCCCGATCTTCAACATTGCTGACTCTGCCATCAACGTCGGTGCAGCGGCGCTGATCCTGAATGCGCTCATCGCGTCGCGGCAACCGGATCCGGCCGAGGTCGAGGTCGAGGACGCCGCAGATACTCACGAGGATCTCGACGCGGACGAAACCGCCGAAGCGAAGGAAGATCCCGACGCGAGCGAAGTGCGCAACGAGCGCGAAGACCCCGACGCCGACGACAGTGGCGACACCGACGCGAATGCCGGAACATCCGACGACGAGTCGGTGTCATGATCTCCGAAGAGATTCCGGCGGCGCTCGATGGCGAGCGTCTCGACAAGATCGTGGCCCTGGTCGGTGAGCTGAGTCGGTCCGATGCCAGCAAGACCATCGAAGCGGGTGGCGTCACGGTCGACGACGAACCCGCTGACTCGGGCAAGGTCCGCCTCGCAGCCGGCCAGATCGTGGCGGTCGACCCGGCACGGATTCCGGTCGTCGAGCTCCCCGGTCCCGACGGGTCCGTCGAGTTCGGTGTGGTGCACGAGGACGAACACGTCATCGTGGTCGACAAGCCGCCTGGGCTCGTCGTGCATCCGGGGGCCGGTAACCAGGACGGCACGCTCGCCAACGGTCTGCTCGCCCGCTTTCCCGATCTGGAGAACGTCGGCGATCGCATGCGACCGGGCATCGTGCATCGCCTCGACGCAGGCAGCTCAGGCTTGCTCGTCGTGGCCCGCACGCAGCATGCGGTCGACGCGCTCATCGCGCAGTTCGCCGACCACAGCGCCACGCGTGTGTACGACGCAGTGGTGTGGGGTGTGCCGGACGCGCCGCACGGGATCATCGACGCGCCACTCGGTCGCAGCAAGAGTGACCCGTTGCGTATGGCGGTCGTTGCCGACGGACGTCCGTCGCGGACCGACTACCAGGTGGTGGGCACGTACTCGGCGCCGGCCACGGTGTCACGTCTCGAATGCCGCCTCGAAACTGGCCGCACACACCAGATCCGGGTGCACCTGTCGTCGATCAACCATCCGTTGATCGGCGACCCGACCTACGGCCAGCGTCGCCCGGTCTTGGGACTGACGCGTCCGTTCTTGCACGCTGCAGAGCTGCAGTTCGTCCACCCCGGCACCGAAGAGCGCGTGACATATCGCAGCCCATTGGCTCCCGATCTGCAGGCGTGGCTCGACGAAGCAACGGCGTAGAGCCGCTGGTTTCGCTCAGATCGTGGGCCAGGGGGCTGCGCCGCGGCTGATCTCGGCGATGTGTTCCAAGGTGTAACCCTCGAGGTGCGAACGCATGTGGTCACCCGCTTGGTCCCAGATCGCGAGGAGCACGCACTGGCCTTCATGGTCGCACGCTCCGTCTTGATGCGGCTGACCGAAGTCGCCGAGCGTGATGGGACCATCGACAGCCGACACGATCTCGGAGAGCTTGATCTCGGCCGCAGGCCGATTGAGGATGTACCCGCCGCCGACGCCACGCTTCGACTTCACGAGACCGGCGCCCTTCAGCGCCAGCAGGATCTGTTCGAGGTATGGCTGGGGGAGGCCGGTGCGCTCCGCGATGTCACGGACCGACGTGGGGCCCTCGTGATCCCGCAACGCAAGCGAGAGCAGAGCACGGCAGGCGTAGTCGCCGCGAGTAGAGATGCGCACGCATGCACTGTAGGGCGTCCGTACACTCATGACAGTGAGTCGAAGCGGCGGTCGTCCAATTGTGCCCGACTATTCGGGGCCGAACGTGCGTGGCATCGTGCCCGCGCTCCTCGGACCGAGCAACTGGTCCAACTCGGTCCCGGACTGGATGCCCGACGCCGTGCGCGTCGCCGACAGTGTGGTCTTGCTCGTCCTCGACGGACTTGGGTGGGATCAACTTCAAGATCACGCCGCCGTGGCACCCACGCTGTCGGCGATGGACGGCCGATCGATCCACACGGTTGCTCCCACCACCACAGCCACCGCGTTGAGTTCGATCACGACGGGACTCACGCCCGGAGAGCACGGACTCGTGGGCTATCGCATGATGCTCAGCGGCGAGGTCATCAACGTGCTGCGGTGGGCGGTCGGGGATCAGTCGGTGCGCCGATCGCATCCCCCACGTGATGTGCAGGCATTCGACCCGTTCCTCGGTGAGCACGTCCCAGTCGTCGCTCAAGGGGAGTTGCAAGGCTCGGCGTTCAGCGAAGCGCACCTGCGCGGCTGCGACCCGGTTGGTTGGCGTGCTCCGTCGAGCATCGCAGTCGAGGCGGCGCGACAGGTCGAGGCAGGGGAGCGGTTCGTGTACTGCTACTACAACGGCATCGACAAGATCGCGCACGAGCGTGGCTTCGGGCCGTTCTACGACGCTGAGCTTCGATTCGCCGACCAACTCGTCGCGGATCTGCAGGCGGCGTTGCCCGCCGGTACGGCGCTGCTGATCACCGCTGATCATGGCCAGGTCGACGTGGGCGACAACGTCATCCATCCGTCAGACGAGCTGCTGGCTCCCGTGACCATGCAGTCCGGCGAGGGTCGGTTCCGCTGGTTGCACTGTGCTGCGGGTGATGTCGCTGCGCTCGCCGAGGCTGCTGAGGCCGAGGTGGGCGACGACGCCTGGGTCGTCACCAAGGAGCAGACGCTCGACGAGAAGTGGTTCGGATCGGTTGTGTCGCCGCCGATTCAGCGCCGCCTGGGTGACGTCGCACTGTGCGCTCGAGCGAACGTATCGTTTTTCGACCCTGCCGATTCGGGGCCGTTCGAACTGGTGTGTCGACACGGTTCGCTCACCTCTGCCGAAGTCAATGTGCCGCTTCTTGGCACATTGGTGAGCTGACGCGCGAGAATCTGCGACATGTCCGACGAGCCTGTCCAGCCAGAAGTTGTTCCACCTCCCGCAGAGGACAGCGCGGACATCGAAGCCCAGGGCGAGTCGGTGACCGAGCCCGGCAAGGTCATGCGCATCGGCTCGATGGTCAAGCAGCTCCTCGAAGAGGTCCGAGCTGCAGATCTCGACGAAGCATCCCGCGAGCGGCTTGCCGAGGTGTACGAGCGCTCGATCGTCGAGCTGTCCGAGGCGCTGTCGCCGGATCTCCAAGAAGAGCTGCGCACGTTGTCGCTGCCCTTCGACGTCGAAGGAGTGCCGAGCGAGGCCGAGCTGCGTGTTGCCAAGGCCCAACTCGTCGGCTGGCTCGAAGGTTTGTTCCACGGGATTCAGGCCAGCCTGATGGCCCAGCAGCTGGCGGCGCAGCAACAGCTGCAGCAGATGAAGCAATTGCCGGCTCAGGCGCACCTCGGTCAGGGAGTGCCCGGCCAGGCACAGCCGGGGCAACCTGGATCCAGTGGTGGACCGCCACAAACCGGTACCTATCTCTGAAGTCGGCCGCTGGCGGCACGTTGGGTGAGCCGCTATCGTCGAATGACACCCACGTAATCCCCCGCCATGGCTGACTCTTTCACCCACCTTCACGTCCACACCGAATTCTCGATGCTCGACGGCGCGGCGCGCCTCGACGAAATGGTTGCCAAAGCCGTCGAAGACGGCCAACCGGCGATCGGAATGACCGATCACGGCAACATGTACGGCACGTTGGACTTCTACAAGGAGTGCAACAAGCAGGGGATCAAGCCGATCATCGGGACCGAGGCCTACATGGCCCACGATCACCGCAGTGAACGGCCGTCACGGCGTGGCCGCGTCGACGACTCCGGTGGTGAGACGCAAACCGGCAACAAGCTCTACTACCACCTGATCCTGCTGGCTGAGAACAACGAGGGCTACAAGAACCTCATCCAACTCTCGTCGCTTGCGTTCATGGAGGGCTACTACTACAAGCCCCGGATGGACTGGGAGCTGCTCGAGAAGTACTCCGATGGCCTGATCGCCACGAGTGGCTGCCTCGGTGGCCACGTGCTGCAATCGCTGCTCAACGGCGACGAGCAAGGTGCGCTCGAGAAGGCCGCACGCCTCCAAGACATCTTCGGTCGCGACAGCTTCTTCATCGAGATGCAGGATCACGGCATTCCAGCGCAGCACGAGACGAACCCGAAGCTGCTCGAGATCGCCAAGAAGATCAAAGCGCCGCTGCTCGCCACCAACGACAGCCACTACACCCACCAGCACGACCACGACGCGCACGACGCGTTGCTGTGTGTGCAAACCGGTTCGCTGATGTCGGACCCGAAGCGCTTCAAGTTCGAAGGCAGCGATCACTACCTGAAGACAGCCGCGGAGATGCGGTATCTGTTCCGCGAGATTCCAACGGCGTGTGACAACTCGCTGTGGATCGCCGAACGCTCGAACGTCGAGATCGAGTTCGGCAAACCGTTGCTGCCGAACTTTCCGCTGCCCGAAGGCTTCGATGACGATGAGGCATATCTGCGACATCTCACGCAGGAGGGCGCTGAGAAACGCTGGGGCAAAGACGTGCCGGCCGCCGCGGTCGAGCGCCTGGCGTACGAACTCCAGGTCATCTGCGACATGGGGTTCGCGTCGTACTTCCTCATCACCTGGGACCTCATCAAACACGCTCGCGACAACAACATCCGTGTGGGCCCAGGACGAGGGTCCGCCGCAGGATGCGCGGTCGCCTACTGCCTGTGGATCACCGACCTCGACCCGATCGAGTACGACCTGCTATTCGAGCGGTTCCTCAACCCGAGCCGTATCTCGATGCCCGACATCGACATGGACTTCGAGACGCGATACCGCGACGAGATGATCCGGTACGCAGCCGAGCGGTATGGGCGTGAACACGTCGCGCAGATCGTCACCTTCGGCTCGATCAAGGCACGCAACGCAGCCAAAGACGCCGCCCGCGTCCTCGGCTTCCCGTACGGGATGGGCGACAAGATCGCCAAGGCGATGCCGCCGCTCGTGATGGGCCGCGACACGCCGCTGAAGTACTGCTTCGAGCAGAACCCGAAGTACGCCGACGGCTACAAGGCTGCTGCCGACCTGCGTGCGATGTACGACACCGACCCGGACGTCAAGAAGGTGA
>CALICC010000202.1 GCA_938049325.1 uncultured Ilumatobacter sp.
GACGGCGGCATCACCGGCACCGGCCTCGGTCGCGGCAACCCGAACCAGGTGCCTGAAGCGCAGAACGACTTCATCTTCGCGTCGATCGGCGAAGAGCTCGGCTTGATCGGTGCGACAGCGATCCTCATGTCGTATCTGCTGATCGTCGGTGCGGGCTTACGCACCGCACTGCGCACCGACCGCACCTTCGAGAAGTTGCTCGCCGTCGGACTCACCACCATCATCGGCGTCCAAGCGTTCATCATCGTCGGCGGCGTCATCAAGCTCGTGCCGCTCACCGGCATCACCTTGCCGTTCGTGAGCTACGGCGGCTCATCGCTGATCTCGAACTACATCATCCTCGCACTCCTCATCCGCGTGTCCGACTCCTCCGCCCGCCGCCTCGGCGAGATGCCCGACCAACCGACGCCGGGTGAGCGCTGGTCGGCCTGGCAACTCCGACGAAGCGTGCGACGCAACGCCAAGCGCGGCGTCGTGGAATCGAGAATCCCGTGAATCGCCAGATTCGCCAGCTCGCGATCGGCCTCATGACGTGCTACGTCGTGCTGTTCGCGACGCTCAACTACTGGCAGGTCGCACAAGAAGAAGACCTCAACGCGAACCTCGAGAACACCCGCGCGGTGCGCCGCGAGTTCAACAAACCGCGCGGCCCGATCATCACCTCCGACGGCGTGGTGGCTGCACGCTCGGTGCCGAACGACGACCCTGACGCCGACTTCGTTCGCCAACGCGAGTACCCGACCGGTGACCTGCTGAGCCACGCCACCGGCTACTTCACGCTGAGCTTCGGCTCCACGCAGACCGAGCGCGCCTTCGGCGACGTCCTCACCGGCTCGACCGCCGAGCAGCAAGTTCGAGGCTTGGCTGACCTCCTGTCGAGCGAAGTCGACAACTCCGGAACGGTTCAGCTGACCATCCGCCACGACCTCCAGCAGGTGGCGAAGTTCGCGCTCGCCGGACGCACCGGATCGGTCGCGGTCATCGAGGTCGAAACCGGCGCCGTGCGGGCGATGTACAGCAACCCGGCGTACGACCCGAACAGCTTCGTCGGGCTGCCGTTCGAAGACGCGCAGGAGCGCATCGTCGAGCTGCAAGAAGCGCCCGGCAACCCACTCCTCGACGCCGCGTACCAACAACGCTTCATGCCCGGCTCCACGTTCAAGGTGATCACCACGGGCATCGCGCTCGAGGCCGGCCTCATCAGCCCCACCACCGAGTTCGAACGGGTCCGCGAGTGGATCCCCCCGCAAACCAACGACCCGATCCAGAACTATCGCGGCACACAGTGCGGCGGCGACCTCGCCGAAGTCTTCCGACGCAGCTGCAACATCCCGTTCGCACAGACGGCGATCCAGTTGGGACCCGACACGATGGTCGCGGGTACCGAAGCGTGGGGCATCGGCGAAGAACTCCCGATCGATCTCCCCCGTCCGGCTGCGAGCACGTTCGGCAACACCGACGACCTCGATCAGAAGCTCCCGCTCCTCGCAATTCGCGGGTTCGGCCAGAACGAAGATCAGATGGTGCCGCTCCACATGGCGATGGTCGCCGGCACGGTCGCCAACGGCGGACGGATGATGGTCCCGTTCGTGGTGGAGCGCACACTCGACCATCAAGGGCGCGTCCTCGACGAAACCTCGCCCGAGGTTTGGAAGACCCCGGTCTCGCAGGCGAACGCCGCACTCCTCGCCGAGTTCATGACCGGCGTGACCGAAGGCGACCGCGGTACTGCCGGCAGCGTCGATCTCGACGGTGGCGTGCGGTTCGGCGCAAAGACGGGCACCGCCGAACTCGGCATCATCGGCGACCCAGACCGAGTGCACGCCTGGATGATCGCGTTCGCACCCCTCGAAGCTCCGAAGTATGCGATCGCCGTGGTGCTCACCGACCTCGAATCGACGCAGGCCGACGCCGCAACGGGCGGCCGCCAGGCCGGACCGGTCGTGAAGGCCGTGCTGGACTTCGCACTCACCGGAGAAGGGGCGTCGTGATGTCTCCCTTGCCGCCGAGGCCCCGACAATCAGGACAGATAGCCTCGTTCGGCGGACCAAGCACTGGCCCCGGAGACACACGATTGTGACGAACAACGGAGACGCAACGGTCATCAACGACCGCTACGAAGTACACAAGCGGATTGGCCGCGGCGGCATGGCCGACGTGTTCTCCGCGCGCGACCTCCTGCTCGACCGCCAAGTGGCGATCAAAGTGCTGTTCCCCGAGTTCGCCACCGACGACAACTTCGTCGAGCGCTTCCGGCGCGAAGCACAGTCCGCTGCCAACCTCTCGCACCCCAACATCGTCAACGTGTACGACTGGGGCAAGTACGAGGGCACGTACTTCATCGCGATGGAAGAGGTGCAGGGCCGCACGCTGGCCGACGTGTTGAAGTCGAACCGTCAGCTCACGTCGAAGCAGGCCGCCGAAATCGCGGCGGAGGTCGCTGCCGCACTCGGCTTTGCACACGAGAAGGGCACGGCACACCGCGACATCAAGCCGGCCAACATCCTGATCGGCACGAACGGCCAGGTGAAGGTCGCCGACTTCGGCATCGCCCGCGCCATGAACGCTCCAACCGAGTCGAACCTCACGCAGGTCGGGTCGGTCATGGGCACCGCCACGTACTTCTCCCCCGAACAAGCGCAGGGCGCTCAGCCCGATCCGCGCAGCGATCTCTATTCGCTCGGCGTCGTCATGTACGAAATGGTCGCTGGCCGAGCGCCCTTCACCGGCGACAACCCGGTGAGCATCGCGTACAAGCAGGTCCACGACTCGCCCCAGCCGTTGGTGCAGATCGTTGCCGACGTGCCCAAGGGCTACGAGGCAATGGTCGCCAAGCTGCTGGCGAAGGACCCGAAGCTCCGGTACCCGAGCGCAGGCGCACTGCGCGACGATCTTCGCCGGTTCCGCGCCGACGAGCCGGTGCAGGCGCTCGTCGCCGCGGCCAACAAGCAGTCACGCGCCAACGGCGCCGCAGCAACCGCCGCGGCGATGGCGGCAACAACAGCGCACGAGGCCGTGCCCGGCAGCGGCGTGTCGCCGGTCGACCCGCAAGCATCAGCGGTGCCGTCAACCGGAATGTACGAGGCCGGGTATCCCACAGGAGCCTCCGCCGAAGCCGCCTACTACGACGCCGGGTCGTCGCGCACCGGTTGGTACGCACTCGCCGCCTTCATCTCGCTGATGGCGCTCGTCGTCGGCGGCGTGCTGCTCTTCCAGGCGCTCAGCGAAGAAGAGCCCGAAGCCGAAGTCCAAGAACTCATCCTCGACAACTACTTCAATCGCCCACTTGCTGCGGTCTCTGAAGAGTTGACCCAACTCAAACTGCCGTTCACGGCGGTGCCCGAAGAGAACGCAACGGTCCCAGCGGGCTTCGTCCACCGAACCTCGCCGGGCGCCGGCACGATCGTCTTGGAGAACCAAGAGATCCAGGTGTTCTTCAATCCCGATCCTCAACTCGTTCTCGTCCCGAACGTCGTTGGCCAGTCGATCGAAGACGCGCGTGCCGCGCTCGTCGCCGAAGGCTTCGTCATCGGCCCCGTCACGCCCGACGAAACGAGCGAACGCGGCGAAGGCACCGTGCTGTCGAGCGAACCGGAGGCGGGCACGCCCGTCACCCAAGGCACCACCGTCGACCTCGTGGTCGCCGCGCCGAGTACGAGCGTGCCGGTACCGGGCGTGGTGGCCTTCACCGAACAACAGGCGCTCGACACACTCGAGAATCCGCCGTTCAACTTCGTCGTCACGGTCGAACGCGTCTCGAGCGAAACGGTCGAAGCCGGCATCGTGATCTCGATCTCACCCGACCGAAACGAACTGGTGGAGCGCGGTGGCGCGGTCACCATTCAAGTGTCGAGCGGCCCTGCGCCCGTGATCGTCCCGTCGGTCAAGGGCACCACTTCTGGCGACGCGACCAACAAATTGCGCGATGCCGGACTCGTCGTCGAGACGATCATCGAAGTGGTACCGCCGAGCAGCCCCGACGACGGTCGAGTCATCTCGGTCGATCCGGACGCTGGCACGTCGGTGCCGCGCGGGACCACGGTCACGATCGTCGTCGGCCAGGCCCGCGAAGCAGCCACGACGCTGCCACCACAAACGGCGCCGCCGACGACACTCGAACCGGCGCCCACGACCACAACAGCAGAAACGACGCCGGCAACCACCCAAGCGCCAGCACCTGTCACGACTGCGGCGCCGGCAACCACCCAAGCGCCAGCACCCACGACCACCGAGCTCATCGCCCCGCCGTGATCTCGTGCCCCGACCGCTCCACGCGGTCGGTGCGCTCAGGCTTTGGCGCTGGCTCCGAGCCGATCGAGCCAGTTGCGCAAGAGGTCGTGGCCCGCCGCGGTGAGAATGCTCTCCGGATGGAACTGCACGCCTTCGACATCGAACGTGCGGTGACGCACTCCCATGACGACGCCGTCGGTCGACCGCGCGGTCACCGCCAAGGCGTCGGGGATCGACTCGGGTGCCAACGTGAGCGAGTGGTAGCGCGTCGCCAGCAGCGGTGACGCCAGGCCGGCGAACACGCCGCCGGACTCGTGCTCGATCGACGAGGTCTTGCCGTGCATCAGCTCGGGAGCCGCCACCACGTCGGCGCCGTAGACATGGCCGATCGCTTGGTGGCCCAGGCACACGCCGAGGACTGGAACGCCTCGCTCCGCGAACGCTTCGATGGCGGCACAGATGATCCCGCTCGACTCCGGACGGCCTGGTCCGGGCGACACCAACACCCCGTCGGGCTCGTACGCCAGTGCTTGCTCGACGGTGACCTCATCGTTGCGTACGACGACGGGATCGGCACCGAGCTCGCCGAGATATTGCACGAGGTTGTAGACGAAGCTGTCGTAACTATCGATGACCAGAACCCGCATGCCGACAGTCTGCCGGGTCGCGATCGCTGGCGCGCGACGCGTTGAGTCACCGGGTTCGACGCGAATGCCCTAGGCTGTCCGATCGATGGCACCCCCGAAGCGAAAAACCGGTGGCGGTCGAGTGACCCCCAAGGGAACTCAGCCCGGCAATCGGGCGCCGGCTGCGGCCAAGTCCACTGGCGACGCGGGCCCCGCGAAGTCTGAAGTCGCGGCATCGTCGCGCTACACGCCCAAGGCGACTCGCCGTCAGCTGATCCCGCCGAACTGGATCCCCATCATCATGGTGGCGCTCTTGATCGGTGGCGGTCTGGCGATCATGGCGCGCTACCTGGTCTGGACCGGGTCGAACATTCCGACGCTCGTTGGATTGGTCATGATTCTCGGCGGCCTGTGGGCTGCCACGAAGTGGGAATAGCGCACTCAATCACACTCATGTGATTTGCGCACACTTCGTCCACAACCTGTGGATAAGTCAGTCGTAGAGCGGCGCGACTTCGACCATGTCTTCGAGACAATGCTTCGGCGGCGGCGGATCCTCGTCGGGCGCCATCGTCATTCTGAGCTCGACGCCACATACGTCGCAGCGATAATTGCGCTTGATCTTGCGCATCTCACCAGTCGGCGGCGGGGCGGGCGGCAGCTGCGTGAAACTGCGCAGCATGCCAATGCCGACTTTCCACAGGACCCACCCGAAGAAGATGCCAAAGCCCACCCAGATGATCGTCGAAGCTGCCGGCACAACTCCACGCTATCGGGATCGCGAATTCAGTCCGGAACAACCCGTTCGATGATCATCGCATTGGCCATACCGCCGCCCTCACACATGACCTGCAAGCCGTAGCGGCCGTCGATCCGTTCGAGTTCGTTCACCAGCGTCGCTGTCAATCGCGTCCCCGACGCGCCGAGCGGGTGGCCGAGCGCGATCGCTCCCCCGTTGACGTTCACCCGGTCGAGCAGGTCGTCGTCGTCGGCCCCCAGCTCGTGCAGCCAGGCGAGCACGGCCGAGGCAAACGCCTCGTTCACCTCAAACCGGTCGATGTCGTGCGTGGTGAGCCCCGCCCGCTCAAGGACGCGAGTGGTCGCTGGGATGTTGGCCGTGAGCATCAGCTGCGGGTCGTCGCCGACAACCGCGAACTCGACGAACCGCGCCCGTGCACGCAGACCCAATTCGCGAGCACGCTCGGCTGACATGATCAACACCGAGGCTGCGCCGTCGGTGATCTGCGACGAGTTGCCAGCGGTCACCCGACCACCTGCCTCCTCGCTGCGAAACGCCGGTGTCAGCCGCGCGAGCTCCTCGATCGAGCTGTCGCGCAAACCGCCGTCGCGGTCCACCGCGTCACCGTCCTCACCCGACACCGCAATGATCTCGTCGTCGAACCGGCCTTCGCGCACGGCCTGTGCGGCGAGTTGTTGGCTGCGCAAGCCGTATGCGTCCATCTCTTCGCGGGTGAAGCCCCAGCGCTCCGCAATCATCTCGGCGGACTCGCCCTGGCCGACGAGGCCACCTCGCTCGGCGTACCGCGCACTGACGTTCGGTCCGAACGGAAAGCCATATCGACCGTCGAACGTGGAGGCGCCCATGGGAATCCGGGTCATGGCTTCGACGCCCGACGCAACCACCACGTCGTACGCGCCCGCCATGACGCCCTGCGCTCCGAAGTGGATTGCCTGCTGACCGGATCCACATTGACGATCGATCGTGGTCCCGGGAATGTGCTCGGGCCACTCGGCAGCAAGGACGGCGTTGCGCGCGATGTTCGTCCCCTGCTCGCCTACTTGCATCACGCAGCCCATCAGGACGTCGTCGATCACGTCAGGGTCGATCCCGGTTCGGTCGACGAGCGCGGTCAACGTTTCGGCTGCCAGGTCGACCGGGTGCCAGTGCGAGAGCGAACCGTCGCGTCGGCCGAACGGCGTGCGAACGGCATCGACGATCACCGCTTCTCGCATCGTTCGTTGCCCTGCTGGCATTTCGCGCCCCTCCGTGGTTCTCGCTCACAGTCTGGACGCCGGTCACAACTCAGCCCAAACTCTGTCGACTCCTGTACCCAGAGGTCGGCTACGTGCGGTCGCAGCGGCCGGCGGTCGCAACGTTCTGATCGGTCGCAGGCCGCCACATCTTCGAACGCGTGAGAATCCTGCGTTCCAGGACCGCATTCTTCTCACGCGTTCGTCCAAACCGAGCAGAACGGGACGTCTGATCAGTCAAACCCGATCGGATCACGGCGAGTCAACCTCAAGCGCGACGTCGACGGCTGCGACGTGGTCGACGCAGGTGACACCACGGCAAGCCTCGCTAGAAGATCGGGAGTTCGGGGAGCGCTCCCGGTATCACAGGGTCCTCGCGCTGGAGGAAGACTTGGTGCCTTCCGCCGTCGACTTGGTACTGCACGATCGATATCGACGGATACCGATCGAGAACGTGGGCTCCCGTTGTTTGGTATCTGCCGTTGGCGTCACGCTGCAGCGAAATGACACCGTCAACGGAGATCGCGCGAGCAAAGGCGGTGACACTGTTCACCGCATCGTACGAGAGCCTGATCGTGCCCGGCGTCGACTGAAGGTTGAAGTAGTTGTCGTGCATCAGTCCGGCGAAGATCCCGGGGTTCGAATCCAGCACGATCGGCCGGGCCGGAACTCTGACCACCTCACGGAAGTTGTTGAACCGACTGGGGATGAAGACATTGCTGTCCACCCAACCGAACGGGTCGGGCGCCACGAGCGTCGAGTCACTCAGCATGAGGAAGCCACGCCCGGACTCCATGTCCAGAACTCCAAACACGCGAGAACTGCTGAAGCGCTTGCCGGCCCGGATGGGGTCGCCGTCGATCGGTCGGCCGTCGCCTTTCAGGAAGCCACCTGAGACGTCGACCTCAATCGCATAGTCGAGTGCGATGATCCCATCGCCCGGACACGGCGCAACGCGAAAGTACCGGATGTTGGCATGCGGTGCGATGAATCCTCCCTGGATCGGATTCGGATAGCCGTAGAGAGGGTTCGATTCCCCCCATTCGATGCGCTGGCCGAGTGGGTCAGCAGTGAAGCTCACCTTCCGGTCGAACTCGGCGTCGGACCAGCCGAGCATGTTGTTCACGTACCAGGCGGTGTCGGCGTTGTTGCTGGTGCTGTTCGTGTCGAAGTTCATGGTCGTGGGTGTCGCGTTGCAGGGCCCCGAAGGGGGTGTGGCAAGCGCCGATGCGGTTCGCTCGCTGTAGAACGTCTGCTTGTAGTTGCCGTCGGCGTCGAAGGCCACCACCATGATGAGGTAGCGCGTCTCGGGTTGGAGGCCCGTGAAGTCGGCAAAGCGATCGTTCGGCTGAGCGGTGATCGTCTCAGATGTGTCGGGGTCGATGATCCGAGCCTCATACCGGGTAATGCCAGCCGAGTCGGCCGCCGGTGTCCATGTGATCGATAGCCGGGTGTCGTCGCGAAGCGTCGTCGTGAACCGTCGGTCCTGGGGCCACCTCGGTCCGTCCGGCGTGGTGGGTGTCGGGTCGTTCGGAATGGCCGGAACCGGGTCGGGAACCGGCGGGGCCGGGGTTGGGTCGGCGGTGTACGTCGGTGTGCTGTCGGGTTGAGGGGTGTCAGGCCCCTGTGCACGCACGGTTTTTGTGAGCGCGGTGGTCGAGCGGTTTCCGGCGCTGTCGATGGCGATGATCGCCACGTCGTACTCCTGGCCATCATTGAGACCGGTGACGCGCGGATGCGGGGAGTTCGGAAGCCCGGCTCTTGCTGCGCTCCATGTGTTGCGGCTGATCGTCGTATGGAATTGGCCGTCGACGAAGATCTCAAAGCTGGCTGGATCACCCAGGAAATTGCCCGCATCGTCTTCGTCCCAGACACCGGACCAGGTCAGGTCAACCCACGAGGGGTTCGCCAACACCACGAGCATCTGAGCGTTGAGGCTCCAGACCGGTGGCGTCGAGTCGGTGGGAGTCGGTGCTGGCGGGGGAGGTTGGTTCGGAGGGTAGGTGCGAAAGTCGATCGTGAGCGGTTCGCTCTCGTTGCCGTTTGCTGCGATGGCGTTCACGATGCCGGAGTATTGAGTTCCGGGAGCGAGTCCGTTTCGGGTCACCGATCGCGTGGCCGAGCCGATCGTTCGATCGTCGATCAGGCTGCCGACTTCGTCGACAATCGTGACTCGGTAGTTGCTGGCTGCAACCCGGTCGGTGACAGCGGGCCAGCTGATCGTGGCCGATGTTTGTGTATGCGTCACCGACAGCGTGCTGTCGACGGGCCATTCCGGCGTCGTCGGTGTTGCCCCGGTCGCCATGTTGGTGACATTGAGCGGACCAGCGTTGCCGGCGGCGTCGCGAGCTTGCACCCCGATCGAGTAGACGGTTGCCGGCTCGAGTCCTGTGAGCGTGCGTTCGGTGTAGCTCGATGAGGAATGACTGGGAAGCATCGTGCCGTTGATGAAGAAGGAGTACAGGGTCACTCCGACGTTGTCGTAGGCCGGGTCCCACCCGATCGTGATCGATGTGTCGGTTGCCGACACCATGTCGACGTTGACGCCACTCGGTGGCACGATCTCTGCGGGCCGATCATCGGTGGTGATGCGCCTCGTGAGGGAGCCACCGTGATTGCCTTGCGCGTCGACGGCACGGACCGCGACCTCGTACAGGCGTGACGATTCGAGGTCGGTCAGCAGGAAACCGCGTTGTAGGTGGTTGACGGAATGCTGAATTCGGCCGTCGACGAGGATCTCGTATCGTTCGACGCCCACGTTGTCTGATGCAGGAGCCCATCCGACTTGGATGGTGTCCCACCCATATCCGAGGATGCGGGTCGACACCGAGCTTGGAGGGGTCAGGTCCTGGGGGTTCGCCTCGATCTGCTCGATCGTCCGAGTGGTGCGGTACCAATGGTGCGCCTCGCGCTGAGGGCGATCCAACACGTGAGGACAGGTGTCCA
>CALICC010000203.1 GCA_938049325.1 uncultured Ilumatobacter sp.
GAGAACGTCTGGCCGCGCAGTTCGCGGCTCCCGATCATCAATCCGCTCAACCGCCCGACGGCGTCGGCCACGGTCGGCGCTCCCGTCACGCTGAAATACCGCAGCCCTGACGCCGACACGAAACGCATCATGAAGGCGCTCAGCGCTCTGCTACCCGCCGAGGCTCGACAACGTCGAAATCCCACCGACGAAGAGCTGATGCGAACGTTCCCACCCGGATACGACGGCGATCCGAACGCCGAATCCACCCGCCGCCCCGGCACCGACACCTGAGCTCCGAGGACCCAACGATGGCAACCAAAGATCGAACCAGCGAGTCCGCGACCCGCATGAGTGAGCACGAGGCGCTCATGTGGAATGTGGAAAAGGACCCGTGGCTCAATCCGAACGGAGCCTCGATCAACCTCCTCGACCGTCCGCTCGACATGGACATGTTCCGCCAGACGCTGCGCGCCGGCGTGGCCAAGACACCGCGGCTCTATCAGCGGGTCGTGCCGGGGTTCGCTCGCCTGTCGACGCCCGCATGGGTGCCCGACGCCGAATTCGACCTCAACGCTCACGTCCGTGAGGTCGCGTTGCCCGCGCCCGGCACGATGCGACAACTTCTCGATCTCGCCGCTCAGCTGTATGCCGAGCCGCTCGACCGGACCCGTCCGCTCTGGCGATTCGTGTCGATCACCGGCCTGGAAGACGGTAAAGCAGCGATCTGGACCACCATCCACCACGCGGTCAGTGACGGGATCGGTCAGCTGCGTATGGCCGAGCTCTACCAACAGCTCTCGCGTGACGAGCCACCACCGCCTGACGTCGACCTCGACGCCATCATCGCGGCAGCGGTCGAGGCCGGCGGCGCAAAGGAACTCGGCGGCAACCTCACCGGCAACACGGTGTCAGCGATCCAGGCCTCGGCGTCACATGTCGCTCGGCGCCAGATCGGCATTGGTCGGCGCGTCCTCGGCGAGTTGGCGATGTGGCCCACCGACCCACGGCGCGCCACGGCAACAGCAGAAACCGCGGTCGAAACCGTGCGGGCGGCAATGGCACAACTCAATCCGAGTGAAAGCGACACGTCGAGCGGATCCCCGCTGTGGACGAACCGTTCACGGCATCGCCACTTCGAGTGGGTGCGCTTGGATGTCGACGATCTCAAAGCGATCGGCAAGCTCGGCGGCGGCACGGTGAACGATGCGTTCCTCGCCGGGCTGGCCGAAGCGGCGCACCGCTACCACCGGGCTCGCAAGGTCGACATCGACACGGTCAACTCCAGCTTCGTTCTGAGTACGCGCACCGATGCCAAGGCTGGAGGCAACGCGTTCACGCCGGTTCCCGTGCAACTCCCCGCCGGAAAGATGAAGCCGGCAAAGCGCGTCGCGGCGGTCGTCGCCGCAACCGAAGCTGCCAAAGACCAAGCGGTGAAGACCGGCGGCATGACGGGCTTGTCGGGTATCGCCAACTTGCTCCCGACATCGGTGGTCACATCGACCGCTCGCAGCGCGGCGAGCCATATCGACTTCGCCACATCGAACTTGCGCGGCGCACCGTTTCCCGTGTTCTGTTCAGGAGCCGAGGTCCTCGCGACCATTCCGCTCGGGCCCGTCGCCGGCACCGGCGCGAACATCACCGCGCTGTCGATGAACGGCAAGTTCGACATCGGCATCTTCGCCGACCCTGCGGCGATCACCGAGCCCGAGGCGTTCCGCGACGACATCGAAGCCGCGTTCGCCGACTACGTCGCCGCCGCAACGAAGAAGTAGCCGGCGTCAGTTCATCACGCCGACCGGGGTCGGGCTGTGTCCGGGGAAGACCGTCGTGAGGTCGGTCACGCCGAGGACGGACGTTGCGAGCTCACCGAGCACGTCGCGGAAGTCGACGGCAACGGGCACGTCGCCGCGCGGCGTGTTGGCCGAGCTGAGCGACGGCACTCCGCCCACGACGTTCCCGCCGTTGACGCCTCCACCGAACACGAGCATCACCGACCCCCAGCCGTGTTCGGTTCCTTGGGTCCCGTTCTGGTCGACTCGGCGACCGAATTCCGTCATCACCACGGTGGTGACGTCGTCCAACCCACGCGCGTCGAGGTCGGCTTGCATTCCCGACAGATAGAAGTTGAGTCGCGCCAGCTGCGCTCGCATCACGCCCTGATCCCAGGTGCCCATCGGGTTGTGCGTGTCCCATCCTCCGACGTCGATGGTGATCGCCTCGACTCCGAGGTCGGCCTCGAGGATTTCGGGGATGTCGGCGAACCGTGCGGCGGTGACGTTGGTCCCCGTGTCTCCGGACAGGTTGGAGATCGCGGCCGACGCGTCGAGCGCGGACGTTCCCACCGACTCCAAGGTGCCTGCGCCCGCATACATGGCGCGCAGCAGCCCTTCGTTCTCGAGTGCGAGCCCTGTTGTCCCGCTGAGTCCGAACTGGTTGATGGTCGGAACGGCGAGTGCGTCGTAGCCGCGCAGGCTGACCGACGTGAGCGCCGAGGCCGACACCGCTCGAAACAGCGAGTCGTCCGCACTGGCGGTCGACGCCATGAGACGCCCGATCCAACCGCGTTGATCGGCGGGAATCGACGCGGTCCCGAACTCAGAGAGGTCTTGGGCAGCGAAGTGGCTGCGGTCTCCTGCCGGGTTGCCGGCGCCCGCGACAACGGCGAGGCGGCCGGCCTGATACAGCGAATGGAGGCCGGTCATCACCGGGTGTAAGCCGAGTGCAGAGTCGAGCGGCAACACTCGATCGTCGGGAATTGCGATGTCAGGTCGCCGGTCGTAGTAGTTCCCGTCGGTGTAGGGAATCACCGTGCTGAGGTGATCCTGGCCGCCGCGCAAATACACGACGACGAGTCGACCTTGCGGTTGGTTCGGCATCGCTGAGGCGAGCGGGCTGACCCCAGCCAGACTCCCAGCACCGATGGCGCTCGCGCCGAGCGCTCCCGCTTTGAGGACGGTCCGTCGGCTGGTTCCGGTGGCGGTCGTGGTCATGTTCTTCTTCCTGTCCATCATCGGTACATCGCATCCGGCGAGGCGAGCAGGCAGAGCGCGATCGCTGGAAATGCGGTGTCGATCTCGGCGGCAGTGGGTGTGTGGTCAAGGCTCCAGCCGGTTCGTCCGGAAAGCACGGCGAGCCCCGCCGCGGTCGGCGACTCGAGCAAGAAGGCTTGCGCAGCGTCGTCGAAGATTTCTGCTGCGGTCTTGCCGGTGAGTGATGCGACCAAGGGCGTCGGTATGAGCGAACCGTTGGGAAACGCCGGTGAGAGCATGTCGGCGGTCAGGCTCAGGCGCAGCAGCAACCCAGCTGTACTGAGCCATGCTTCGGCGTCATCGGGCGGACCGTCGGGCGACGGCCACGAGAAGCTCGAGAACCCCATGCCGTTGGTGGCGATCGCGAATTCGAGCAGTCGAAGGGCGTCCGCGATCGGGTCGAGCTCGGCCTGGAGTGACCGCATCGTCTTGGAGAGGAAGTCTCCCGGTCGGCAGAACTTGCCACCAGCGTCGTCGGCGAAAGCCGGGTGCGCCACCATGGCGGTCAGCACGCTGGCGATGTTCGAGTCGTTGGCGAGCCAAGCCGCCGCCATCGCGTCGACCACGGCGGCAGGCGGATCGTCGCTGACGAAGCGGCGGGCGATCTTCCTCGAGACGAACGACGCGGTGGCAGGGCGCATTGCCAACCAGTGCAGGAAGGCGATGCCGTGCTGCTCATAGTCGGTCCCTGCCGGACGGGTCCATCCCATGATGTTGACTGAGCCGGTGTCGTGGTTGGCTTGATCGAAGAAGTACGTCCCGTTCGAACGGTCTGACGTCCAGCCGGTCAGGATCCGGGCGGTGTCGACGACGTCGGTTTCGTCGTAGCCGCCGTCCACCCCGACGGCGTGCAGCTCGAGAAGTTCGCGGCCATAGTTCTCGTTGATCGACCCGACCCGCGACAGCCTGTTGTCGAGGTACTCGAGCATCGCCGGGCTCTGCGCGGACGCCACCACCAGATCCTTGAATCGACCGAGCGCGTGCGTCCGCGCCACGATGCGGTCGTCGTGGATGCGTATCGCCGCCAGATACGTGGTGTTGGTGGGCACGTTGAAGTGGTCGGCCCAGAACTCCGCCATGCGCTCGAAGAGTTGAGCGGGACTCTCGAACGCTCGCAGGGCTGTGGCAGCCTGAAGTTGCAACTTCGCGATCGCCGACGTGTCGCCCGGGAACGCAGTAAGCAACTCGGCCGCGGTCGTGGTGTTCATCGCTTCGTACTGGGCGACCTTGGCATCGATCGCGCTCGTGTCGATGCTGTCGGGGTCGAGCTGTTCGGCAAGCCACGCGGCTTCGCCCTTCGCCTCGAGGTCGGCAAGTGAGGCGGGGGTGGCGCCGTACGTGAGCCGGCGCAGCAGATGCTTGTTGCGTGAGTATGGCGCGTCGGTGATATCGCACGCGCTGACGAGCGCCGCACCCGCGGCCGCGGCCAGCACCGCCTTCAGCGGCGACGACAACAAGCGTCGACGCTCGAGCGACTCGTGGGCGACAGCGGCCGCCGCCCCCTCGCCAGCTGTCTCCTCGGTGCGCGGATGCTCGACCAGATCGTGTAGGTCCATGTCGATACGGTGCCAGAAAGCGAAACACCGACGAGAACCGGACACGATCGCGACCTCACCTGTTCGCTGACGGAGGTCTTGGAACCGAGCTAGTGTCAAAACCGTGCTACGAATTGCTGCCGGTGCGCTCGCCTCGTTGCTGATGCTGTCGGGGTGCCCGCCGCCACCGGCAACCGACACATACGACCCAGCCGACTTCATGGAGTTTCTCGGCGAGAACGACGGTGTGATCGATGCTGTGAACGGCGCCGAAGGAGCGTTCCGTACCAGCTGTCGGGGCGGTCAACTGCTGTACGACGATCCGATCGTGGCACCCGGCCAACCGGGTGATGCGCCGCATCTTCACCAGTTCTTCGGCAATCTCGACGCTGACGCGAACTCCACCCCGGAATCGTTGCTCGCTGCCGGAGACTCGACATGTCAGGGCGGCCCGATCAACCGAACCGCATACTGGCTTCCGGCGCTCATCGACTCGGCTGACAACACCATCATTCCGATCGACGTTGCGGTTGTGTACTACAAGGTCGACCATCGCTTCAACGACGTGGTCGAGCAGTTGCCGGTCGGTTTGAAGCTGGTGGCGAACGACCCCGCACACGTCAAGTGGAACTGCGACGGGGTGGTGGGCAACTCCATCGGTTCCGGCTGCGACGAGTTCCTCATCGCGTCCATCAACTTCCCCGCGTGCTGGAACGGGACCGACCTCGAGAGTGCCGACGGGTCCCACATGGCGTACCAAACGAGCGGACAGCCGTGTCCGGCAACGCACCCGCATCTCATTCCGACCATCACCGAGAACGTCCACTACACGTTGCCGGGCACGGCCTCTGACGGCTGGTACCTCTCGTCGGACCCCGACCCGAGTGCCAATGGCTCAACGCTGCACGGCGATTGGATCGGCGCCTGGAACCCCGACATCTCGCTTCGCTGGTGGGTGTGGTGCCTTCGCGACTTGCAGGACGCGAGCTTTGGGCAGCTCTGCGACGGTTGGGTCCTCAATTGGCCGCTCGGGTCGACCCTTCAACAATCTGAGCCTGTCCCACCTCGACCGTAAGCAGAGGCCCGCTGCGCCGAGCACAGAGCTTCGGAACCACAAAAGCCCAGGCCAGATGGCCTGGGCTTTCGACTTGTGGAGCTTAGGAGAATTGAACTCCTGACCTCTTCCATGCCATGGAAGCGCTCTACCAACTGAGCTAAAGCCCCATTTGTGCGACCGCCGATGATAGCGGTATCAGTTCCACTTCAAACGAGGAACGTCTCCGTAGAGCCGTTCGATCTCGTAGAACTCGCGCATCTCCTGGTGGAACACGTGGATGATCACGTCGCCGTAGTCGATGAGCACCCACTGCTTTTCGCGGTGCCCTTCGGTGCGGACCGGAGCTCGACCGAACTCGACGCTGATCGACTTCGAGACCTCTTCGGCGACCGTCTGGACCAGGCGACCGTTGCTCGCACTCGCGATCACGAAGTAGCCGGCAATCGCCAGGACATCGCCGACGTCGAGCACGAGGATGTCCTCGCCCTTCTTGTCGTCGGCCACGCGAGCAGCGTGCAGCGCAAGCGATTCGCCGAAGTCATCCGCGTCGGATGTGGTTGCGTGGTCAGCCATCGTCGTCGACCGTATCTCCGGTCGCGTCCGGGTCGTCGGTCGAGTCATCGGATACCTCGGCATCGACGGATTCCTCGTCGCCGTCTTCGCCGTCATCATC
>CALICC010000204.1 GCA_938049325.1 uncultured Ilumatobacter sp.
ACGCTGCTGCAGCTCGCGGACCAGGTACCGGTTGATCTGCATGAACTCGCCCGACAGCGTCTCGCGCTTGAACAGGTTCGAGACTTGTGGCTCGATGCACTCGTAGCAGCCGGCAATCGATGCAATCGTCGCCGTCGGCGCGATGGCGATGAGCAGGCTGTTGCGCAGACCGTGCTCTTTGATCCGGCCACGCAATGTGTCCCAGTCGAGCTCGGCCGGCGGGGTCACGGTCGAGCCGTCGGGAGTAGTCCACAGATCGAACTGCAGGTCACCGTTCGCTGCCCGGGTGCCGTCGAACGCTTCGTGTGCACCCGTCGTTTCGGCGAGGTCGGTCGATGCCCACAGCGCATGGAAGTAGATGTGCGCACTGATCTGCTGGCTCAGGTTCTTGGCATCGGGTGAGTCGAACGCCAGACCCTTCTTGAAGAAGACGTCTTGGAGACCCATCAGACCGAGCCCGACGGGACGCCACTTCTCGTTCGAGAACTTGGCTTCAGGCGTCGGGTAGTAGTTGATGTCGATGACTCGGTCGAGGAACGGCACGACCTGGCGCACCACACGACCGAGGCGAGCGAAGTCGAACTCGATGTTGCCGTCGGTGTCAGGGGTGACGTAGGCGCCGAGGTTGAGCGAACCCAAGTTGCACACCGCGGTGTTGTCTTGGTCGGTGACCTCGAGAATCTCAGTGCACAGATTGGAGAGGTGCACGACACGAGGCGAACCGTCGTCGTTGGTCGCACCGGTCTGGTTGCACTTCTCGTTCGAGGCGTCCTTGAACGTCATCCAGCCGTTGCCGGTCTGCGCGAGTGTGCGCATCATGCGGCTGTACAGCTGCCGGGCCGGCACCTGCTTCTCGAACGAACCCGTTTCTTCGAGGCGGAGGTACTCGCTCTCGAAATCCTTGCCGTACAGGTCGGTGAGTTGCGGCGCGTTCTTCGGATCGAAGAGGCTCCACTGCCAGTCTTTCTCGACACGCTCCATGAAGAGGTCGGGAACCCAGTTGGCGATGTTCAGGTTGTGCGTACGCCGGGCGTGGTCACCCGTGTTGTCACGCAGTTCGAGGAAGTCTTCGATGTCGGCGTGCCACGACTCGAGGTAGACGCACGCTGCACCCTTGCGACGGCCACCCTGGTTGACGGCAGCGACCGACGAGTCGAGCGTGCGCAACCACGGAACGATGCCGTTCGAGAGGCCATTGGTGCCGGTGATCAGGCTGCCCTTCGAGCGGATGCGGTGCCATGCGACGCCGATGCCGCCGGCGAACTTCGACAGCTTGGCGATGTCGGTGTAGCGCTTGTAGATGCCTTCGAGGCTGTCGGACGGCGAGTCGAGCAAGTAGCAGCTCGACATCTGGCTGTGCGTGGTGCCCGAGTTGAACAGCGTCGGACTCGACGGCAGGTACGCAAGCGACGACATGAGGTCGTAGAACTTGACGGCATCGTCGACGGCGTTGTCGCCGTCTTTGGCGAGCGGAGCAACGAGGCCGCAGGCAACGCGCAGCATGAAGTACTGCGGGGTCTCGATCACGTCACGGCGTTGTGGGTGACGCAGGAGGTAGCGGTCGTACACCGTGCGCAGACCGAAGAATTCGAAGTGACGATCGCGGTCAGAGTTGATGGCGGCGTTGAGTTCGGGGGCGTTGGCTTCGACGAAGTCGTACACCTCTTGGGAGATGATGCCCTCGTCGTAGCCGACCTTGACCGACTCCGAGAACCACGGAATGTTCTGGTTGCGGACTTCTTTGTCGATGATCGTGGCCAGCAGGCGTGATGCGAGCTTGGAGTAGTTCGGCTCGTCGACGATGAGTCCCGCCGCCGTGCGGATCGACAGCTCGTCGAGTTCACGGGTGGTGGCACCGTCGGCGAGCGCCGAGATGGTGCGGGTGGCCACACGCATCGGATCGACGCCGAGTAGCCCTTCTGACGCTCGAGCGATCGCGTTGACGATCTTGTTCAGATCGACGGGTTCGACACCGCCGTTGCGCTTCGTGACGCGCATGCCGGTCGGGCCGGCGTCGACGGCTGCATCGTCGCTGTTCAATCGTGCTGTGTCGGTCAGCGTTGCACTGGGGGTTGAACCGACTTCGTCTTCGATCACTGTCACTGGACTCATCCTCTTTGTTGTTGCCTGCGAGGCGGTCGCATCGGTGATTCCGCCTTCGATTTTCATTCGTCTTCGCCGTGTGAGGCCAGTTCGGACGAGTTCGTCCTCACCACCACATCTGGTGTGTGCTCTTGTCGATCCCCCTCGACAACCACCACATCTAGGATGTGACGGGGGAGTAATTACAGCAGCGTCATTCGCCGCGCGCAAGGATTCACGCCCGATTTCGCAAGAAATTTGACAGTCGGATATCGATGCACCGCGAACCCCCTGCTCAGGCCCACTGCAAGCTGTCAGCGGTCGTCAGGTTCTCGAGCTCATCGACGGTCCTCTTGAGCCGAAACCAAGCGGAGGAGACACTCGAAGCGCTCGCCGAAACAACAAAAACCTCACCGTCGGCGTCCACTCGCTCACACTCAGCTCGCCACTCGGCGACGACTTCAGCGAGACGTCCGTCAGGGCCGCGCCGATGATTCTCGAGGTACTCCAACGTGGTGCGCCAGCCACTCCGTTCGAGCAGTCGCCGCTCGTACGCCTGGCGCGCGACTCGCTGACGACGAGACGCCGGCGGAGCACTTCTGGGAGGTCGAGCGACGGAGACACGGGCCATGACGTCACTGTGCAGGCGCCGCCCTGTGCGCAACAAGCCCCGCAACCATGTGACTTTCGTGTGGCTTACCCTCCCCCACCCTGTGCGCAGCGTGTGAGGACCTGTGGACAACCCCAACCAACGTACGTTTCACGCCAGGCGTGAACCCACATTTCGCTCGTTTCACGCCTGGCGTGAAACCACACTTCGCGCGTTTCACGCCTGGCGTGAATCGCACGTTTGGGCTAGCCGACCCACTTCCGCGTGAACGCCGGCGCAGCTCCCGCGGCCCTCGTGACGGCCGCCTCTGCGTCGTTGGCACGCTGTGCGAGCGCGCCGTGATCGGGCTTCATGAAGCCCGAGTCCACGGCACCGGAAATGAAGTCGAACAGCGGCGCGAAGAACCACCGCCCATCGACTTCGACATCAAGGAACACGATCGGCGCTGCCACGAGGCCGAGCTGATTCCAGGTCAACACCTCGAACGCTTCTTCGTAGGTACCGAAACCTCCCGGAAGCACCACGACTCCATCGGCCAACTCGGCCATGCGCGCCTTGCGCGTGTGCATGTCAGGCGTGACCTCGAGGTTCGTGAGACGAACATGGCCAACCTCCAGCTCCAACAGCTGTTTGGTGATCACGCCGGTGACCGTCCCGCCCGCGTCGAGCACCGAGTCGGCCACCACACCCATCAACCCCACGTCGCCGCCGCCGTACACGAGGTCATGCCCCGCCTCCACGATCACTCGCCCGAGCTCGGCGGCTGCCGACCGGTAGGCCGGATCGCTTCCCGAGCTACTTCCACAAAACACACAAATGGTTGACACGAGTCACATCGTGGCAGTTCGAGCGGGGCTTCGCCCTGCTCATTACCCACGGGTAACCTCACGCCATGACTATCGATTCGGGTATTGCCGTTCCTGACCTGCCCGCCTGCGCAGACGCCATCGACCTTGCCGACAGGGTCGTGGGCAAGGCCGTGCGACGCCTCGCCGCACTCGAAGGAGGCGCCGACACGCACCAAGTCCTCGCCTACGAGATCGCCCACGCAGCAGCCGGAGTCGCGACTGCCAAGTCGCTGATCGACTACGGCAACAAGGGCGACGTCGAAGCCAAGATCACGTGCGCGTTCACCGCCGACATGATCCACGACCTCGCCGGCAAGCTGCTCGGTCGCGAAGATGACTGGGGCGTCGAGCGTGATGCACTGGCCAATGCGCACGCCTTCATGACCGAGTTCCGTTCAGCGGAGTTCATGGCCTCGCTCGCTTCCCAAGCCGGTCCGCTGCACCTGTCGAGCGACATGGAGATGGTCGCCGACACGTTCGATTCGTTCGCACAGAACGTCATCGCACCACACGCCGAGCACGTTCATCGCACCAATGCCGACGTGCCCGAAGAGATCGTCTCCGGAATGGCCGAGCTCGGCGCGTTCGGCCTCAGCGTTCCAGCCGAGTACGGCGGATACTCCGAAGGTGGCGACGAGGAATACATCGCCATGGTCGCCGCGACCGAAGCGCTGTCGAAGGCGTCGTTGGGCATCGGCGGGTCACTCATCACCCGCCCCGAGATCCTCACGCGCGCGCTCGTCAAGGGCGGCACCGAGGAGCAGAAGCAGAAGTGGCTGCCACTCCTCGCCACCGCCGAAGTGATGCCAGCCGTTGCGGTCACCGAACCCGACTACGGCTCCGACGTTGCCGGCATCAAGGTGATGGCAACTCCGAAGGAAGGCCCGAACGGCGAACCCGGCTGGGTCATCAACGGCGTCAAGACCTGGTGCACGTTCGGCGCTCGAGCCGACGCACTCACACTGCTCGCACGCACCGACCCCGACCGCTCGAAGACGCACCGCGGGTTGTCGCTGTTCATCGTGCCCAAGCCGCGCGGCGACGCACAC
Organism: uncultured Ilumatobacter sp.; assembly: GCA_938049325.1. Lineage (GTDB taxonomy): Bacteria > Actinomycetota > Acidimicrobiia > Acidimicrobiales > Ilumatobacteraceae > Ilumatobacter_A. The sequence continues at coordinate 4,590 of CALICC010000204.1, forward strand.
GGCTTCGACCTCAAGCAGGAGATCGACGGCGTCGCAACCGGCGGCAAGATGGAAGGCAGCCCGATCGACACGATCGGCTACCGCGGCATGCACAGCTACGAGATCGCGCTCGAAGACTGGTGGGTTCCGGCTGAGAATCAGATCGGCATGGAGGACGGACTCGGCAAGGGCTTCTACTACCAGATGGCCGGCTTCGAGAACGGCCGACTCCAAACTGCAGCGCGCGCCGTCGGCGTGATGCAGGCTGCCTACGAGCAGGCCCTCGATTACGCCGAGAACCGCAAGGTCTTCGGTCACTCGATCAGTGAGTACCAGCTCATCCAGGCCAAGCTCGGGCGCATCGCCGTACTCACCCAGGCCGGCCGCCAGTTCAGCTACGCGGTGGCCACGCTCATGGCCAAGGGCGCCGGACAGATGGAAGCCTCGATGGTCAAGGCCTACGTCTGCAAAGCAGCCGAGTGGGTCACACGCGAAGCGATGCAGATCCATGGCGGCATGGGCTACGCCGAGGAATTCCCAGTGAGCCGACTCTTCGTCGATGCTCGCGTCCTGTCGATCTTCGAAGGGGCCGACGAGACGTTGTGCCTCAAGGTGATCGCACGCCAGCTCATCACCGCGAGCAACGCCGAGTAACCCCGTTCTCTGTGCGTCTGTGCACGCCTGGCGCGCACAGACGCACAGAGAAGTGAACGGTCTTGTAGACAAGTTCAATACAAGTGGGATACGGTCGGTGCATGACCTCAGACGCGTGGAATCCCGACACCTACGAACGTTTCGCAGGGCTCCGAGCTCGACCGTTCTGGGATCTGGCCGACCTGATCGACACCTCGACGCCGATCCGCTCGATGGTCGATCTCGGGTGCGGAACCGGCGAACTCACCGCGGCGCTCGCGGCGCGCCTTGCGGTTGACGGGGCAGTCGGCGTCGATTCGTCACCGGCGATGCTCGCCAAGGCTGAAGCGATCGGACAGCGCGGCCTCCGCTTCGAAGCCGGCGACATCGCAACCTGGTCGGCACCCCAATCTGTCGACCTGATCGTGGCCAACGCCAGTCTTCACTGGGTACCCCATCACGTCACGGTCATCGGCAACTGGGTGCGCTCGCTGGCCTCGGGCGGTCAGCTCATCGTGCAGGTCCCGGCGAACGCCGATCACCCGTCGCACACCTGCTCGGCGGCGGTGGCGGAACGTGAGCCGTTTCGTTCGGCGATGGGTGGCACTCCCCCACCGGATCCGGTCGCTGCCAACGTGCTGCGCCCCGAGGACTACGCCGAGATCCTGTTCGACCTCGGCGTCACCGATCCTCACGTTCGTCTCCAGGTCTACCCGCAGCTGATGGAGTCGACCTCCCACGTGGTCGAGTGGACGAGCGGCACGAGCCTCACACGATTCTTCAAGCTGCTCCCCGACGAACTCCATGCACCGTTCGTCGACGAGTACCGAGCCGAACTCTTCGCAGCCGTCGGCGACCGGGCCCCGTACTTCTACACCTTCAAGCGCATTCTGATGTCGGGTCGACTGCCCTGAGTCGACGTACGTGACGGACAGAACACGCGAAGTTCGGCCACACCAGCGACACCGAACGAGCCGCGGGATACGGTCGACGTCAGGAGGTCCGAGATGCTGATCGCAGCACAAGACGTCGCCGGTGAACTCATGGCCGCGCGGTATCAGATGGCACTGTCGCTCGGATTTCACATCGTCCTGTCGTGCTTCGGCGTGGCACTTCCCGCGCTGATCTACGTGCTCCACCGCCGCGGCCTCAAGCACCCGGATCCCGACGTGGCCGCGGACTCGCTCGCGCTGGCCAAGAAGTGGGCCAAGGTCTCCGCGGTGCTCTTAGCGGTCGGCGCCGTTTCAGGCACGGTGCTCAGCTTCGAACTCGGACTGCTCTTCCCAGGGATGATGGAGGAGTTCGGCGATGTGATCGGCCTGCCGTTCGCACTCGAGGGCATCGCTTTCTTCCTCGAAGCGGTCTTCATCGGCATCTACCTGTATGGCTGGGATCGACTCCCACCCAAGGTTCACCTGCGGGTCCTCATTCCGATCATCGGGTCGGGAGCGTTCGGGACGTTCTGCATCATCGCGGTCAACGCGTTCATGAACAATCCGGCAGGGTTCTCACGCGACCCGGCAACCGGCGACGTCATCGATGTCGACCCGCTCGCCGCAATGTTCAACAACGCGGTGTGGGGACAAGCGCTCCACATGTTCGTCGCCACCTACGCGGTCACCGGGTTCCTGGTGGCGGCGGTGTATGCGGTCGGCATGCGCAAGGGGCGACTCGATCGGCGCCACAAGATGGGGTTCCTCGTCGCGTTCACCTTCGCCACCGTGGCGGCGTTCAGCCAACCCGGGATCGGCCACTTCACCGGGCAACGCCTCGCCGAAGACCAACCGTCGAAACTGGCGGCGTTCGAGCTCGCCGAAGAGTCCGAGGATCGGGCGCCGTTCACGATCGGCGGACTCTGGATCGACGGGGAGAAGCGATTCGGTTTCGACATTCCGTGGCTCGGGTCGATCGCCTCCGGCAACTCGCTCAACCAGGTCGTCCCCGGCATCAACGACATCCCCGAGGACGAGCGACCACCGATCAACGTCACCCGCGTCGCGTTCCAGCTGATGATCGCCGCAGGCACGGCGATGGTCGGTATCGCGGCGTGGTTCTGGTGGCGACGCTGGCGCGTCGGTGACGCTGTGTTCACCGAGAAGTGGACGTTGCGTGCCGTCATCGCAGGAGCGGGGTTGTCGGTACTCGCACTCGAAGCGGGCTGGACCGCGACCGAAGTCGGTCGCCAGCCGTGGATCGTGTACGGCGAGATGCGCACGGCCGACGCGGTCACGCAGAACAGCGGAGTGTGGATCAGCCTGACGGCGATCGTGATCCTGTACGCATCGATGGCCGTCGTCGCGACGAAGGTGATCCGAGGCATGGCCCGACGATGGCGCGAGTCCGAAGACGTCGATCTTCCGACACCGTACGGACCGTCGGAACTGCAACGATCGACTGACCAGGTCGAGGTCGGCTGATGGGGCTCAGCGACGTCGTCGCCGTGCTCATGTTCGTCGGCGTGGTGGCCTACGCGATCTTCGGTGGCGCCGACTTCGGGTCGGGCGTCTGGGACCTCACGGCCGGCGACGCTCGCCAGGGCGCTCACGTCCGGGCTCAAATCGACCGCAGCATCGGTCCGGTGTGGGAGGCCAATCATGTGTGGCTGATCTACATCCTGGTCTTCTTGTGGACGGGATTTCCGACGGCGTTTGCGGCGATCATGAACACGCTGTTCATCCCGTGGATGCTCGTCGGACTCGGCATTGTGTTGCGTGGCGGCGCGTTCGCGTTTCGGAAGTTCTCGTCGTCGCTCCGAGAAGCTCAAATCCACGGCTCTGTCTTCGCAGTGTCGTCGCTCGTGACGCCGCTCTTCCTCGGCATGATCGCCGGCGCCATCGCGAGCGGCCGCGTCCCGCTCGACGAGCCTGGCAACATCTGGACGAGCTGGACCGGGCCGACGTCGATCGCCGGCGGTGTCTTGGCTGTGCTGACGTGCACGTTCCTCGCCGGCACGTTCCTGGCGGCCGACTCCGAACGATCAGGTAACCATGCGCTCGCACAAGACATCGGAACCAAGTCGTTCGCGGCTGGCATCATCACCGGAGCGGTCGCGCTCGTTGCGGCCATCACCCTCGAGCTCGACGCCGAGAAGCTGGCGAGCGGCTTGCACGGCCGTGGTCTCGTACTCATCCTCATCTCCGCTGTGGCCGGCGGATTCAGTCTGCTCCGGCTGCGCCAGCGACGCTGGGCCAGAGCTCGCGTCGGCGCGGTGATCGCCGTCGGCGCCATCGTGATCGGCTGGGGCGTCGGGCAGTACCCGGCGATTCTGGTCGGCCACGCCGACATCGATGACGTGATCGGCGCGCGCCCTACACAGATCGGACTCGTGATCGTGTTCGGGCTCGCTGCGGTCACGGTCGTACCGGCGTTGGCCTGGCTGTTCGTCCTCGTCAACGGCACCCGCTGGTCGGCGACCCCCGACACTCGCTGACGCTCCCCTCTCATCGAGACTTGCCCGCCGCATCAATATCGGTATACATTACTGTTTCCCGATGAGCGAGCGACGCCGCTGCCGGGCGAACCACCGTGGACACAAGTACCGAACACACCACGCGCCCGCAGCACTCGAGCCAAGTCGATCGCGTCAGGAGATGGCGCCGCACCGACGGATTGCCACAGCTCGACGGCGACGTCGGCACCGAACTCGCGAGACTGAGTGGTCTCGAGAGCCTGGCTCGCTCGGTGATCGTCGGCGTGGTCCCGTTGACGGCACTCGAGGCATTGGGCTCGAAGGCTGCGGTTTCCTACGTGTTCTTTGGTGGAGCACTGATCACGCTGCTGTTCACGTTGAACGTCGGTCGACTCGAGGCGCGCACACAGCGTCGATGGGTGCTGACGATGGGAGTCGGCGCGCTCGCGGTCGCGTCCGTGTTGTTCATGTTCGTCTCGGGCCCGCTGCTCGTCGTCGCGATCGGACTCCGATCGGCAGAGGCGTCGGTGTTCTCTGTCTGCCTGTCGCTCTACATCATGGACTTCGTCGGCAACCAGGCGTTGACCACGACCGAGTCGCGCCGCATCCTCTACGTCGCTGGAGCCTGGGTCGCGGGACCATCGATCGGCGTGTGGATGTGGAGCACGGTGTCCCCAGCCGCCCCCTTCGCGTTGTCGGTCGCCACAGCGACGGCGACACTCGCGTACTTCTGGCGACTGCGGTTCCACCGCCACGAGGTACCACTCGACCCGACCGCCGCGGTCACGCACCCGCTACGAAACGTCAGGCGCTACTTCAAGCAAAGCAACCTACGCATCGCCTACCTGATCACTACGAGCCGTGCGGTGTTCTGGGCGGTCCTCTTCGTCTATGGGCCGCTGTACGTCGTCGAGGCCGGGCTGCCGACATGGGCCGTCGGGCTGTTCCTCTCGGCTGCCACGGGCACCCTGTTCCTCAGTCCGCTGGTGCGACGCTGCGCCGACACGTTCGGAACACGATCGACCATCGTCGCCGCGTTCGCCACGATGTCGGCCAGCACATTGGCACTCGCCCTGCTCTCGACGTCGAGGCCCGCCGGGCTGGTCTTCTGGCTGATCGGCGCAGTCGGCGGCGCTGCTCTCGACGTCCTGAGCAGCATCCCGTTCATGAAGATGGTGAAGCCCCACGAGCGCACTGCGATGACGACGGTGTTCTCGACGTGGCGAGAGTTGTCGTTTCTGATTGCTCCCCTGATGGCGGCGGGTGCGATCGCGCTCGGCGACTTCTCCATGCTCTATCTCGTGCTGTCCGCGATCTTGGCTGCAGCCGGCTACGCAGCACATCGCCTTCCAGTCGACCTGTGACGACTCCGGGTGGCCTGCGTCGGGGCTTGCATGCTGAGAATTATTCAGATACGTTCGTGTTTCCAATACCGCGAGCCGTTCGGGGCGCGCTCGAGATGGCGGGGGCCACGGGGATGACGAACACACGGAAACAATCCAACGCTCTCACGCGGATGGCAGCCCTTGCGGCAATGGCGATGTTGATGTCGGGGTGCACGTTGTTCACCTGGGGCAGCAACGGCTTCGGTCAACTCGGAACCGGCGACACCACACCCAGCAGCAATCCTGGCGAAACGGCGCCCGGATCGTTCGGCGAGACGTGGCAGTCGATCAACGCCGGATGGAAACACACGTGCGGCATCAAGACCGACAGCACCGCGTGGTGCTGGGGAAACAACGGATCGGGACAACTCGGCAACAATTCGACGATCAACTCGTCCGTTCCCGTCCAGGAGCACAGCGCCTCGACGTGGATCATGATCGTTGCGGGCACGGACTACACCTGCGGCATCAAGACCGACAGCACCGCGTGGTGCTGGGGCGACAACAACTCGGGTCGACTCGGCACTGGCGGCGGCGCCACCACCGTTCCGACCCAAGAAGCATCCGGTTCGACGTGGAGCACGATCGACGCTCAATGGCAACACACCTGCGGCGTACGACTCGACGCAACGTTGTGGTGCTGGGGACGCAACGCCGACCGGCAGCTCGCCGTCGGCAGTGGTTCTGCGGTACCCGTGCAAGAAGAAACCGCTGGGCTCTGGATCGACGTCACCGTCGGCGCCGACCATTCGTGTGGCGTTCGAGCCAACGCGGAGCCATGGTGCTGGGGGACGAACTCGTCAGGTCAGCTGGGCATCAACGGCAGCTTTTTCATCGAACGAAACCCTCCCGAGGCGGTGCACACCGATCTTCCGTGGACCGAGATCGGTGCAGGGACTCGACACAACTGCGGCCTCAAGGCCAACCGCGAGATCTGGTGCTTCGGACGCGGCCTCTACGGTCAACTGGGCGACGGAGGCGGCACGGTTCGCCGAGTTCCAGTGCGAGAAGCGACCCGATCGTTCTGGAACGCTGTCTCCGCTGGGATGCAACGACATGCGTGCGGCATCCGCACTGACGACACTGCGTGGTGCTGGGGTTACGGATTCTGGGGCGGGCTCGGCACCGGCAACACCGCCAACTCGGACTCCCCCGTCCAGGAGCAGTCTCGATCGTCGTGGAGTTCGATCAGCGCCGGGTACGACCACACGTGCGGCATCAAACTCGATGGCACCGCATGGTGTTGGGGAACCAACGACGTCGGCCAACTCGGCACCGGCAACACCGTTCGATCGCTGACCGCGGCCCCCGTGACCGGCGGAGCCACACCGCCGCGATGGATCGCCGTTTCGGCGGGCGGCGCACACACGTGTCGGCTCGGCGAGGATTTCACGATCTGGTGCGCCGGCAACAACGCCAACGGACAGCTCGGCCTTGGCAGCGACGCCGCCGCCCACACCGTCTTCACCCGCCTCTCGTCCGGGACGGCCTGGAAAAACGTGTCCGCTGGCGACACCCACACATGCGCTGTCGCGAGCGACAACACACTGTGGTGCTGGGGCAACAATGCCGATGGACAACTCGGCACCAACAACACGGTGAGCACGAACACGCCAATCCAGGTTGGAACCGACACGCATTGGGTGACTGTCGCCGCAGGGGGCACGCACACTTGTGCGATCACGGCGACCGGCACAATGTACTGCTGGGGAAGCAACAGCTCAGGCAAGCTCGGCAACGGCACGATCGTCGCAAGCCTTGCTCCCAGCCAGGTGTCGGGCGGCGACGCCTGGGTAAGGGTTGCTACGGGGGCGAACAACACATGCGCTCTCCGCGCAACTGGGTCCGCCGCATGCTGGGGGCAGAACGTCACAGGCGCCGTGGGCGCTGGCACGACCGGCGGCAACGCGCTCGTACCGGTCGATGTCGACACCACGCTGACCTTCACGGCGATCGACGTGGGCAGCGAACACGGCTGCGCCATCAGCACGACCAAGACCCTGCACTGCTGGGGCGACAACTTCCGGGGCCAGCTCGGCATCGGAGCCAGCCCCTTGGTGAGCAACCGACCTGTCCAGGTCGGATC
>CALICC010000205.1 GCA_938049325.1 uncultured Ilumatobacter sp.
GCATCGCGAAGCCGGTCGGCCGGATCATCGAGGTCGTTGTTATCCACCGGGTCGATCATGGCATGCTCTCGCCGTGACCATTCTGATCGACGAGGCACGCTGGTGGTTCGAAGATCGGAAGTGGTGCCACATGGTGAGCGACGTGTCGTATGACGAACTCATCGAGTTTGCCGACGCGATCGGGATTCCGCGGCGCGGATTCCAGGGCGATCACTACGACATTCCCGACGAGTACCGCCAGGACATGATCGACGCGGGCGCCGTGGTGGTGGAGAGCCGCGAGTTGCTGCGGCGTCTACGTGGCGCGGGCTTGCGCCTGAGTCCCACCGAGCGTCGCGCCCGCACTGCTGCCAACAATGCTGCCAGCCGCGCCGTCGACGACGTCGAGCGCTGAGGGTCACCAGCGCGGCGGCTCGCCGACGAGCTCACGGGGGAGTGACAGGCGCCGACCGAAAACGAACCACTCGACCAGTTCGAGCCCGGCAAGGTGGAACTCGTCGTCGAGTTCGAGCCAACGGTCGACATCATCGAGATCGCCGAGATCGCCGCGCCACCCAGGGCGGATCGACGCCAACGCCACGGCGCTGAAGTCATTGCGTTGGGCGGCACCGCCGACGACGATCTCGGCCACGGTGAACACGTCGTCGTGGTCGGTCGTGTTGTCGACCCTGAGGACGGACAGCACGCGACGATCTCGATCGAGGAGGAGTGCGAGGGTCATGGGGTGGACCGAGTCCGCCAACGTCCCTGCGACGTAGGACAGCACGGTGGTCGGGTCGTTGAGATGGTCAACGCGCGATCGAGAAACGGAACGGAAGCAGGCCATGGGCCCTCCAGAGCATCGGTGATCGGTGAGCAGTGAGGAGGGAGCCGGTCCCGCTGACTCTACGCAGGGGGTGTCGCGGAGATGAGTGCTCGACGACCCGGACGATGACGTTCGCCAGTCGGTCAAACGGCTCGAGGCAACGCCATTCGTGCCGCACAAGGACCACATTCGCGGCTTCGTCTACGACGTTGCGGACGGCCGGCTCAACGAGGTCACGTCCGACGCTTGACCGCGAGCGGGCAGCCGCTTGGCGAAACGCAACCGATCGGCGATTTCGCACAGCGTTCGCATAAGGTCGTGGTCCATGTCAGACGTCACGATCTACCACAACCAACATTGAAACTCGTCCGTCAATGCCGTGCGCATTGCTGAGGATCTCGGCGTCGACCACGAGGTCGTGCTGTACATCAAAGAGCCGCCGGACGAAAAGACGCTGCGCACGATCATCGCCAAGTTGGAAGACCCTCCGACCGCTCTGGTCCGGCGTGACAGCAAGTTCAAGAAGCTGGAGCTGACCGACGACGACGTGGCCACCGAGGATCAGATCGTCGACATTCTCGTCAAGCACAAGCAACTGCTGCAGCGGCCGTTGGTCGTGACGAAGAAGAAGGCAATCATCGGGCGACCGAAGGAGCGCGTGGCCGAACTGCTCGGCTGACGCACCGAATGGCCGACCCTGCCGCAGACGACCAGCAGTCGACGTCCTCGTCTCGTGCCGATGGCGACGTGGCGAAGAGCAGCCAATGGTCGCTGCTGTCGCAAACGCTGCGCGCTCAGCGCCGAAACCTGGCGATCGGGACGTTGGTTGGTCTCGCGTGGACGGTCGGCAAGGTCGCAACCCCGATCCTGATCCGATTCGGCATCGATCGCGGCATCCGCGATGGCGATCGCTTGTGGCTGTGGGCAGGTCTGATCGCTGCGGCCGGACTCGTGGCCGGGTTCTTCACGTCGTTCCGGCGCTTCTACGCCTTCCGCGAGGCGCGGTGGACCGAGACGCGGCTGCGTGAGCGGCTGTTCGGGCACATCATGTCGCTGCACATCGGCTATCACGATCGAGCGCAGACCGGCCAGCTGATGAGCCGCTCGTCGAGCGATCTCAATCAGATCCAGAGCTTCGTCGTGATGATCCCGATCACGCTGTCGAACCTGACGATGATCACCGCGGTGACCGTCATTCTGCTGGTGACCGATTGGGTGCTCGCGCTGCTCGCGCTCGCGTCCTTGCCGTTCATCCAGATCGCTGGCAGCCGATTCTCGAAGGCCATTCATCCCGCGGTGCTCGCCGTGCAGGCCGAGCAGGCTGAACTGGCCACCGTGGTCGAAGAGTCGGTCGGTGGCGTCCGCGTGATCAAGGGGTTCGGCGCGGAGCGGGTGCAAGCGCAGAAGCTGCGCACCGAGGCCGACGACATCCGGCGTGAGTCGGTCAATGCCGCTCGGATCAGAGCGAAGTTCCTCCCGGCGATCGAGCTGCTCCCGCAGGTCGGACTCATCGCCGTACTGTGGTTCGGCGGGCAGCGGGTGATCGACGGCGACCTGACCCTTGGCGCGCTGGTGCAGTTCAACGTCTACGTCGCATTGCTGGTCGGACCGCTTCGGATGATCGGGATGACGATCGCATTCGCTCAGCGAGCGGCAGCGGCACTGGGGCGCGTGAACGAGGTGCTCGACATCGCCGCGCAGGTCGAGGACCCCGACGAACCCGTCGATCTCCCGACCTCGGCCACGGGCGGCCCCGACGGTCTCGGCACCGTGAGCTTCTCCGACGTCGTATTCGCGTACGCCGGAGCCACGGGCGCGCCCGCGGGCCCCGCCGACGCCGGACCGGTACTCGACGGGTTCAACTTCGAACTCGCGGCCGGCGAGTCGGTGGCCGTCGTCGGAGCGACCGGTTCGGGCAAGTCGACGGTGGCAAGGCTGCTCGTGCGCTTCTACGACGTCGAGGCTGGCTCGATCTCGATCGATGGGGTCGACGTTCGCCATCTCAGCCTCCACGACCTCCGTCGCGCCGTCGGCATCGTGTTCGAAGACACGCTGCTGTTCCACGACACCGTGCGCGCCAACATCGCCTTCGCGCAGCCCGACGCCGACGCCGGGGTGATCGAGCGCGCGGCCCGGCTTGCCGGCGCACACGACTTCGTCATGGGTCTCCCCGAGGGGTACGACACGATGCTGGGGGAGCGCGGCTTCTCGCTCTCGGGCGGTCAGCGCCAGCGCATTGCCATCGCTCGGGCGATACTCGCCGATCCGCGAGTGCTCGTGCTCGACGACGCGACCTCCGCCGTCGATCCGTCGAAGGAGCATGAGATCCGTTCGGCGATGTCGACGGTGATGGACGGACGCACCACGATCGTCATCGCTCACCGGCCCGGAACCATCGCACTTGCCGACACCGTGGTGCTCCTCGACGGCGGCCGCGTCGTCGCTCGCGGCCCACACGAGGAGTTGCTGGCAAACGAGCCGCGCTACCGCGATGTGCTGGCGGCGATGGAAGCCACCTCCGACGATCCCGATGCGGCGACGCCGTCGCTGGCTGGCGGTGACCGCGCATGATGCGTATGGGCGGCGTCGACGACGACGACAAGCTCGACGCCGAGCAAGCCAAGCAGGTGCTCCGACGGGCCATGCGAATGGCGGCGCCGTTCAAAGCCACGATCGCGGCGGCCCTCGGTTTCGTGGCGCTGTCCACACTCGGCTTGTTGATGGGCCCGGTGATCGTGCGCTACGGCATCGACAGCGGCATCGACGCGGGTGACCGCACCGTGCTGCGCAATGCCGTGTTCGCCTACGTCGGTGTGGTGGCGTTGGCGTACTTTGCCGCTCGTCAGCAGTACATCTTCGTCAACCGGGCCGGCGAGGGTTTCTTGCGCGCGATTCGCATCCGAGTCTTCGATCACATCCAGAAGCAGTCGTTGGCGTTCTTCGATCGGTATCAATCCGGTGTGCTCATCTCGCGCATGACTGCCGACATCGAATCGATGGCCGAGCTCGTCCAGTGGGGGCTGCTGCAGTTCATCGCTGCGGTCTTCTTGATCATCATCGCGCTGGTTCTGATGCTCGGACTGTCGTGGCAGCTCACCATCGCGGCGTTGCTCGTGATGCCGGTGATCATCATCGCGTCACGCAAGTTCCAGCGCGACTCCAACGCGGCGTATCTCGAGGTGCGCGAGCGGGTCGGGCAGAATCTCGCCGAGCTCCAAGAGGGCATCTCCGGGGTGCGAGTGATCCAGGCGTATGCCCAGGAGGGCGAGCAGACTCGCCAATTCGTCGAGTCGAACCGTTCGCTGTACCGCTCGCACGTGCACAGCATCCGGGTGTCGACCTGGTACTTCGGCCTGGTCGAAGCCATGGGCATCTTCGCCAGCGCGATCGCGATCGGAATCGGCGGCTGGTTGGTCGAACGCGGCGATGTCTCGATCGGGACCGTGGTCGCGTTCATCTTGCTGCTCGCGCTGCTGTTCGAGCCGGTTCAGCAGCTGTCGCAGCTCTACAACACGGTGCAGTCGTCGGCGGCATCGCTCGACAAGCTGTTCACGATTCTCGACACGCGTCCCGATGTCGAGGGCGGTCACCGCGAGCTCGACCGACACGGCGAACTCGTCGTCGAGAACGTCGGTTTCAGGTATACGAACACCGACGCGTCGGTTCTGCGTGACCTCACGATCACCGTGGCCGATGGTGAACGTCTCGCGCTCGTCGGCCCGACGGGCGCCGGCAAGTCGACGGTTGCCAAGCTCATGGCGCGGCTCTACGACCCGACCGTGGGTTCGATCGCGTTCGGCGGCGTCGACCTCCGCGACGCGACGCTCGACTCGCTGCGACATCGCATCGTCGTGGTGCCCCAGGAGGGTTTCTTGTTCGGTGGCTCGATCGCCGACAACGTGCGCATCGCCCGGCCCGACGCATCCGACGCCGAACTGCGCGACGCACTCGACGCCATCGGTGCCCTCGAACGCTTCGACAGCTTCGAGGAAGGCATCGACACCGAGGTTCGCGAACGCGGATCGCGACTCTCGGCAGGCGAGCGGCAGCTCGTGTCACTCGCTCGTGCCGCACTCGTCGATCCGGCGGTGCTGGTACTCGACGAGGCAACCAGCAGCCTCGACCCCGGCACCGAGGCGATCGTCGAGGCAGCGCTCGACCGGCTGATGACCGGGCGTACCACCATCGTGGTGGCGCACCGGCTGTCGACGATCCGCAACGCCGACCGAATCGCGGTGATCGACGGCGGTGAACTCGTCGAACTCGGTACACACGACGAACTCGTCGGGCTCGGTGGACGTTACGGCGCCTTGGCGTCTGCCTGGGAAGCGTCGCTCCCGACGCTCTGAGCCCGGATCACCTGATCGTCTGGGCGTCTGCCTGGGCCCGCCTTGCCCGGCTCGCTCGTCTGGGGTTCCCCAGGGGCACGTGGGGGATTCCACCGATGGTGCGAGCAGTCGATGTCTGGCTGAGTAGTCGACATGGGCACATCCACGCAAGTACGACCACAAACCGACCGTCTCGGCGACCTCGCCGCGGCCACGCCGACCGGCCGGAATCGAGCGATCGATCTGTATCGGGTCGTGGCGATGCTTTGTGTGGCACTCGGACACTGGCTCGTGATCGCCATCGGCACCGATGCCGATGGCGAGCTGTTTGCCCGCAACGCGCTCGAGGTGGCGCCGCAGTTCGGGCTGCTCACGTGGGGCTTCCAGGTGATGCCGCTCTTCTTCGCCGTTGGTGGCTTTGCCTCGGCGATGTCGCTCGATGCACATCGTCGCAGACACGGTGCGGATGGCGACTGGATCGTGCAACGGCTGCGTCGGCTGATCGCGCCGACCGCGGTGCTGGCCGCCGTGTGGATCGTGCTGATCGCTGCTGGTTTCGTGGTCGGAGCGGGTGGACTCATCGCCGTGGGTGCGGTCGGCGCGGCGATCCCGCTGTGGTTCCTCGCCAACTACACGATCGACACCGCACTCGCTCCGACGATGTTCACGCTGCTGCGCCGGAACCGCATCGCGACGATGGCGGGGCTGTTCGGCCTCTTCGGTGTCGTCGAGTTGTTGCACGTCGTGTTCGAGGTGCCATACGTCGAACACGTCAACTGGGTGATCGGCTGGTTGATGTTCCAGATGATTGGGTTCCTGTGGCGTGATGGAGCGCTCCCGTCCGGCCGCCGCCTGGTTGTGTTGGCGGGCGGTCTGTGGGCCGGTGCGATCGCTCTGGTGGCGCTCGGCCCATGGTCGGCGTCGATGATCCACGTCGCTGGTCAGCCGCTGTCGCCGACGCACCCGCCGTCGGTCGCGCTCGTGCTGTTCGGCCTGGCCCAGACCGCCACAGCGGTTGCGGTAGCCCCTGCGGTCACTCGCTGGCTCGAACGCTCGAAGCGTGCCTGGACGGTTGTCGTGGCGGGCAACTCGATGTCGATGTCGGTCTATCTGTGGCACTTCACCGCGGCGGTCATTGCCTCGGCCGGCCTGTACGCAGTTGGCTGGTTGCCGTCGGCCGAGATCGGCACCGGTGCGTGGTGGGTGCAGAAGATTCCCGTCGTCGTGTTGTCGATGCTGGTGCTCGTTCCGATCGTCGCCGTGGTCAGCCGGTTCGAGCGCGACGCGCTCCTTGCCGAACGAGTGACCTGGCAGGGGAGTGGTGCTGCCGCGATCGGTTTGGCGGTGCTCGTCTCCGCATCGATCAAGGTCTGGTCGATCGGCAACGTGGGAGGCGTGATCATCGGTTCCGTCGGCGTTCTGGCGGCAGCTGCGCTGCTTCGCTCGAACGCCACGTCACGAAGCGGGGCCTGACCTACTCCGTGACGCTCGGTAGCGTTGGCGTATGGCTGAGCTGACGAGAGTGCACGAGCGGCTGCGGGAAGAACTCTCCGACAGTGGGATCACACTGCCGGGCTCACCTGCCGAGGTCGATCTGCTGCTCGCGGAGCTGCAGCATGCGTGGCGCCCACCGGTGCATGAGAATCGGTCGATGGTGTACGGGTCGTTCGTGCTGCCGGGCGAGCGATCGCTGGTGAAGAACGACAATCTCGTCGAGCTCCTCGACTTGGACATGCCGATCGAGCAGGCACGCCGCTTCTCCGACGGGCGGTCGTCGTTCCTGGTGCGCCAGGCCGACGGGTCCACGCAGCTCGCCTGCTTCCGCCGCACCGTGCAGTACGAGGCGGACCTCATCGAGATCGAGCAGGCGACCGGCGCATCGATCGTGCAACGCACGGTGATGGGCGTCGCCCGGGTGTTCACGCCGACCGGCGTCGTCGAGTGGAACGGTCACCTTTGGCGCCACCGTCCATCAGCACGTGTGTACCTGCCGTCGGTGCGAACCGCCGTCCCCGAGGCGTCGCCGCAGCTGCTGCTCGGGCTGCTCGACCTCGCGGTCCACTGGCTCAGCCCCGCGCGTATCGGCGCCACGTTCCTGCTCGATCTCGACCCGAAGCCGCACGACGACCACGGTCTCGACATCAGCGCCGCAACGCCGTCGCCGTCGCTGTCGGTTCTGGAACGGCATCACTATCCCGCGCTGTTTGCCGTACTCGGCCAGACCGACCTCGCCACGCTCGTGTCGGCGCACGGTGATGTCGGAATGTTGGGCGTCGGGTTGCGCAGCTCGGAGGAGTCGGAGTCGGCCATTCATCTCGACGCCGGGATGCGACATCGGTCAGCTGCCCGATACACGTGGGATCACGATCACGTCGTTGCCTTCGTGGTCAGCGAAGACGGCCCGGTCACGCTCTTCCGGCGCGGCGAGCCGATCCAGGTCTGTCTCGGCATTCCCGACTGAACCTCTGGTCGCGACGGCGAGAAGGTAGGTTCCGTCGGTGCCTGCCGACGTCCGACCGCCACGCCTCGCCAGCGCGCTTGCCGACGTGGACAACCTCACGTTCGCCGATGAGGACTCGTGGGAAGACAGCTGCATCACGGGTGACGTGCGGGCACACGCAGGCAATGTCAAGGTCCTGGGGTCGGTCTTCCGCAATGCGCGCCTGACGGGTGCTCGATTGCCAGGGCTCGCCTTGCGCGACTGCCGCTTCGAGGGGTGCG
>CALICC010000206.1 GCA_938049325.1 uncultured Ilumatobacter sp.
AGGTCCTTCGTCTTGACGCCGGCGACCACGATGTCGCTGACGCCGATGCTCGGGATCTCGATCCGGGCGAGGGCATCGCCGTTCTCGAGTGACGGGATGTTCTGGTCTTCGACGGGTACGGCCGGCGGCAACTCGTCAGGAATTGCCGGGCTGCTGTCTTGAGATTCGACGTCGACGAACGGGTCGTCGAGGTCGTCAGCATTTGCCGGAGTCGCAGGGTCGGATGGGGTCGAGGAATCGGACGGTGTTGCGGTGTCGATCGGGCCCGAGCCCGGAGCGTCGTCGAAGATCGGTGCGGCGACCGGATCGACGGTTGCGAGCAACTCTTCGAAGTCGTCCTCCAGTTGGCTCTGTGCGGCAGCGGTTTCGATCGCGGTGCCCCACAGTTGATACGCAACGAAGCCGAACATCAAGAGACCGGTCGCGATGAGCACCTTGCCGAGGTTCCCGACGTACCAGCGCCAGTCGCGCGGCGCCGGTGGCCGGTCCCACTTGCGAACTCGACCGCGCCGTGTGAGGCGCGGCGCACCGGCGCGCGACCGAGCGTCGGCAACCGAGTACTCCGTGGTGGTGGATGCGGCGGATTCCGACGATGGCTGGACGGTCGACAACGGGTCAGGGACGCCGCTCGCGGCCGAATCCGCTGCGTCTCTCGATGTGTCGATCTCCGTCATCGAAACTGAACGTAGTGGTCGTTTGACCACATTGTGGAGCGATTCGCCGACTGTTTTCGAGATGATTGCGAGTGGGGCAATAGCGTGGTCCGGTGCCCAGACCCGTCGATGCCAACGATGTCGCTTCCGATGTCGTGATCGAACTGCGCGAGGTGGTGGCGACGCTTGGCCAGTTTCCGGCCCTGTCGGGGGCAACGATGCAGGTCGATCGCGGCGACATCGTGCTGCTTCGCGGGTCGAACGGGGCGGGCAAGACCACTCTGCTGCGCCTGTGTGCGGGGCTGTTGCCGGTTGCTCGTGGCACGGCGTCGGTACTGGGACACGACCTGGTCACCGAACGCGACCTCGTGCGTCCGCACGTTGGCCTGCTCGGTCACCAGAACGGCCTGTACTCCGATCTCACCGTCGCCGAGAACGTTCGTTTCTGGGCGGCAACGGTCGGGGCGAGCAGCGATGAGGTCGATGCGGCCATGGAACGAATGGGTGTTGCCGGTCGCCTTGCGGGCGTTGCGGTCGCCAAGCTCTCGGCGGGCCAGAAGCGGCGCACCGCGCTCGCTGCACTCGTTGCTCGGCGGGCCCAGTTGTGGCTGCTCGACGAGCCGCATGCCGGACTCGACCAGCTCGGTCGCGAAGAGCTCGACTCGACCCTTCGTCAGGCCGCGGCGTCCGGCGCGACGATCTTGGTCGCCAGTCACGAGCTCGACCGAGCCGAGTCACTCGCCACCCGCACGATCGATGTGATCGCCGGGCAGACACACGACGCGGGGGAGTCGAAGTGAGCGCCTTGAAGGTCGCGTGGCTGATCGCGAAGAAGGATCTTCAGGTGGAGCGGCGCAGCCGGATCATCACCAATCAGGTCGTGCCGTTTGCGGGCGTGACGATGGTGATCTTCGGCTTCGCCCTCGATGCGAACACCGACGTGTTGGCACTCGTCGCGCCGGGTTTGGTGTGGCTCGCAACGATGTTCAGCCTGCTGCTGCTCGTGCAGCGAACGTTCAGTGTCGAGGCCGACGACGGTGCCCTCGACGCGATGCGCGTCGCCGGTGTGGACGCAAGAGCGATCTTCCTCGGCAAGGCGTTCGGGCTCGTGATCCAACTCTTGGCGCTGGAGGTGCTGCTGCTGTTTGCCGCCGTCGTTCTGTACGGCGAAACCATCCGACTCAGCGGTGCTGTGCTCCTCGTCACGACCATGATCTCCGCGACGTGCGGGCTCGCCGCGGTCGGTACTCTGTACGGAGGCTTGGCCGCCGGATCCAAGGGCCGCGAGACACTGCTCCCGCTGCTGACGCTTCCTGCGGTTGCGCCTGTCCTGATCGGGGCAACACGAGCAGTCGAATCGGCGCTCGGCACCGGTGCAGCGGAGCTGTCGGACGGCTGGCAATGGGTCAGCCTGCTGACGGTCTTTGCCGTTGCATTCGGCGTCGGCGGTGCACTGGCGTTTGGCCCGCTGATCGACGAATAGAACCAGCGCTGCGGATGAGGTCAGACTCACACCGTGGCGGCGTGGCAGGAGAGGGATACATGACAACAACCGATCCAGACAACACCAGCACGACGAGCGTGGTCGGCGGATCGCGCTCGACCGGCACCAAGGCCACGCGTGTCATCGGCGTTGCGATGGTCGTTGCCATGGGTTGGCTCGTGTTGTTCGGACTCGTGCTGTCGCCGGCCGACGTCAATCAGGGCGAATCGGTTCGCTTGCTCTACATCCACGTCCCGACCATCTGGATCGCGTACCTGTCGTTCGTGGTCACAGCGGTGTCGTCCGGGATCTACCTGTTCACGAAGAAGCACTCGCTCGGCTGGGACCGCCTCGCCGGCGCGTCGGGCGAGTTCGGCGTGGCGTTCGTCGCGCTCACGCTGCTCGTTGGCTCGATGTGGGGCCGGCTCACGTGGGGCGTGTTCTGGCAGTGGGACGCCCGCCTCACCACGACGGCATTGCTGTTCGTCACCTATATCGGCTACCTCGCAGTGCGCCGTCTCGGTGGATCGCATCACCAGCGCGCCAAGCGATCGGCGGTCGTGGGGCTTCTCGCCGTCCTCCTCATCCCGCTCGTTCACTGGTCGGTCGTCATCTGGCGCAGCCTGCATCAAACCGCGTCGGTCCTCGACACCGACGGCGACATCGACATGGACGGCACCATGCTGTTCACGCTCTTCGTCGGCGTCGTCGCGTTTACGTTGCTCTACATCTGGTTGGTGCTGCATCGCACTCGGGCGATGGCGATGGAAGACATGCTCGAAGATCGCGGTCTCGACATCGCACTTGCCGAACGCCGAGCGGAAGGGGTGGCTCGATGATTGCCTTCTTCGACGACGCCGGTTTCATCCTCGGCGGGTACATCGCAACGTTCGCAGCAATCGCCGCCTTCGCGTGGCGGGCGATTTCGTCGGGCAGAAGACTCGGAAAACAAATCCCTGACGACGACAAGTACTGGACCTGACACACGCATCATGTCGGACATGGATCTCTCTCCGCGCTCGGATC
>CALICC010000207.1 GCA_938049325.1 uncultured Ilumatobacter sp.
CATCCGCCAGGAGCAGACAGCCGGCCTCATCGGCATCTACGAGACTCGCGGGGCCGAGTCGATCTGGGACGACGGCGTGCCGTGGGATGCCGACCACCCGCTCTTTCCCGAGAACTACGACAAGATCGCGCCGTGGCTCGAAGAGGCCTTCAACCGTGTGCCGGTCTTTGGTGAGGTCGGCATCAAGCGTGTGATTCATGGGGCGATCACGCACACCACCGACTCGCACATGCTGCTCGGGCCGGCACCTGGTCGCAAGAACTACTGGATCAACACCGGGTCGTCGATCGGACTCGCGTGGGGACCTGGAGCGGGACGCGAACTCGCTCGCTGGATGGTGCACGGCGACACCGAACTGAGCCTGCGTCACTACGATCCACGTCGCTTCGGATGGGCCGACCAGGAATTCGTCCGCAAGAAGTCGATCGAGGACTACGAGTGGATGTTCCGAGTGCATCCTCCCGGTGAGGAGAAGCTCGCCGACCGCCCGGTGTGGACCTCGGGCGTGTACGAGACGTTGAAGGCCAAGCGGGCCATGCACGGCCAGGCGTACGGTTGGGAACAGCCGAAGTGGTTCGTTCCCGACGGGCAGCCGCTCGAAGACGCGCACGGCTGGCGTCGACCCGACTGGTACCCCGCCGTGCGCGAAGAGTGCCGTGCAGTGCGCGAGCGGGTGGGAGTGATGGACCTCTCGGCATTCACCAAGTTCGAAGTGGCCGGTCCCGACGCGCGCGACTTCCTCAACCGTCTCACGACGGGTGTGGTTCCCGGCAAGAGTGAGAAGACGGTCGGCAAGATCGCGCTCAACTACGTCCTCACCGAGACGGCGCGCGTCGAGACCGAGGTGACGATCACCTGCCTCGCTCAGGACCGGTACTACGTCGTCTCGGGCCCGATGGGTCACGTCCGCGATCTCGACTGGTTCCGGCAGCACGTCGACAAGCCCGCCGGAGGACAGTTCGACGTCACGATCACCGACGTCACTCGCGACCGCGGCACGCTGGTGGTGGCCGGGCCGAACGCCCGAGTGCTGTTGGCGGCGTGCACCGACGCCGATGTCTCCGACGAGGCGTTCGGCTTCTTGACCGCTCAGGAGATCGAAGTCTGCGGCGTGGCCACACGTGCGCTGCGCGTCGGTTTTACCGGGTCGCGCGGCTGGGAGCTACACGTCCCGCTTGCACAGATGCAGCAGGTCTACGACGGGTTGTTCGCGGCCGATGCTGAACTGAGTCTCGGGCTCACCGACTTCGGAAGTCACGCACTGAACTCACTGCGTATGGAGAAGGCATACCTCACCCGATTCGAGCTCACGCACGACATCGATCCGTACCAGGCCGGGGTGGGTCGTTGGGTGCGCCCGGACCTCGCCGACTTCATCGGCAAGGAGCAGCTCACCGAGTCAGACTCTCCTGATGCGTGGAAGCTGGTGTACCTCCGCGTCGACGTCCCTGACGTCGACGATGCGGCCGATTGCATCGGAGGCGAAGGCGTGTTCCACGAAGGCGTGCCCGTCGGGCTGACGACGTCCGGTGGTTACGGATTCACCGTCGAGCAGAGCTTGGCGTTCGCATATGTGAGTGCTTCGGCGGCCGCCCCAGGCACGGAGCTGTCGGTGTTGTTGCTCGGCGTTGAACGGGCAGCCACCGTCCTCGACGGCCCGGCATTTGACGCTGAGAACGAGCAACTCCGATACTGACAACCCGGGCACACCCATGACGACAACGACCAAGACCCTTGACCGTGCGACCGTGCTGTCGATTGCTGGTGACCTGCTCGACGAGTCGGGCATCAACGAACTGCGCATGAGCGACATCGCCGACCGAGCCGGCGTGACACAACCTGCGCTCTATCGCCATGTCGACAGCGTTGCCGACATGTGGCGTGGTCTCGGCCTGGCAACGCGGGCGGATCTCGCGAACGAATTGGCGTCGGCCACACTCGGCCGAGCCGGTGCCGACGCGGTGACCGCCGTGGCCCGGGCCTGGCGCTCCTTTGCTCAATCTCACCCTGGTCGCTATCGATCGACCGAACGGTGCGCTGTGGCGGGCGATGCCGAGCTCGAAGCGGCGGTTGCTCGCGTGCTGTCGGTGCTGTCGGCGGCGCTACGCGGCTTCGATCTCGATCCGGAGACGACGGAGCGCGGTGCGCTGATGATTCGCAGTGTGCTGCACGGATTCGTGTCGTTCGAGCTGGGCGACGGCAACGTCGAAGGGCTCGATGGTGATCAGACGTTCGACGATCTGGTCGACATGCTCTGCACCGCCCTCGACGCCCTCTGACGGGCGGCTGACCGTTCAGGCGGTGACGGGACGTGCGACGAAGACGGGGATCTCTCGATCGGTCGCCTCCTGGTATTCGGCGTACGGCGCGTACACGGCGACACCGCGGTCCCACCAGGCCTGGCGCTCCTCGCCGGTCACGATCTCGGTGATGTAGTCGCGTGGCGCGGGGCCGTCTTGGATCTCGACGAGCGGCTCAGCGATGAGGTTGTGGTACCAGCCGGGGTGTTTCGGGTCGCCGCCCTTGGATGCAATGAGTGCGTACTCGCCTTCGTGCTCGACTTGCATGAGGGCGAACTTGCGCAGTTTGCCGGAGCTGGCGCCCATGCTGGTCACCACGATGATCGGGATGCCGGTGTCGAACAGGGTGTTCGCTTCGGTGCCGCCGGAGCGCTCGTAGGCCTCCACCTGCTCTGAAACCCAGTCCCATTGGCTTGGTACGTATTCTCCGGTAAGTGGCATCTCGGCAGGCTACGTGGGGCACAGAGACTGCGTGGAATTGTGTACTGATCGGGTCACTCGGGCCTGCGAGACTGGTGAGCATGGCAATGTTGAGCACCGAGCAGCTGCAGGAACTCGAACCGGACGTGCAGAACGCCCCCGCTGATGTCGGCACGGTCGAGATGATCGTGCGCCGCCCCGATGTCGGCGAGCGTGAGGTGCTCGCACAAGGCCGCCTGATCGTGGGTGAAGGCCTCGAAGGCGACAACTACGTCGCCCGCGGGAGCAGCAAGACCGACGACGGCAAAGCCCATCCGGAGGCACAGCTCAACATCATGCGCAGCCGGGCGGTCGACGCCGTCGCCGCAGGGGATCGGGATCGGTGGGCGCTCGCCGGCGATCAACTCTTCGTCGACTTCGACCTGTCGGTGACGAACTTGCCGACTGGCACGCGGCTGGCGATCGGTGACGCGGTACTCGAAGTCTCGGCCAAGCCGCACACCGGTTGCGCGAAGTTCGCCGATCGCTACGGCATGGATGCAGCGAGATGGATCAACTCGTCGAAGGAGCATCGTTACCGCGGGATCAACGCGATGGTCGTCGAGTCTGGAGCGATCCGGACCGGTGACGCGATCCGCAAGCTCTGATGGGAGCGAGGTCGGGTATGCGGGCGTCAGAGCGATTCATCGAGGAAGTGGTTGCAGCGATGGAGGCCGATCTCGGTGGCCCGCTGGGAACTGGCACGGTCGTCGTGCCGACGGACGATCGCGCCGGTTCGAACGTCGCTGTCGCCTACCCGGTGGCCGGGAGGCTCGCGCTGTGGTGCGACCCCGCGGTCGCCGGGCACCTCGCTCCCGTCGCCGGACCGTCCGTGATGTCACTCGATGAATTCGCGGTGCGAGCGGGGGAACTCGGTGGCGAGGCGGTCGGCCGGGGCTGCAATCTCACGTGCGACGGTAAGCCGAGCCCTGTCGCGTCGATCGAAGGCGCGACGCTTCGCGTGCTGTCGCGTGACGTCGAGACCGACGTCGAACTCATGAAGACGCTGGCTGATGAGCTCAGTGAAGAAGACCTCGAGGAATGTGAGCTCGACATCGACGACTTGGACCCCCGCCTGCTGGTGTTCGTCGACGACGGTTCCGGCAAGGTCGTTGCGTTCGCGAGTGGCCTGCCCGCCGACGGGTCCCCGTCGTTCGACGACGTCGGCGTCGCAGTTCATCCCGACCATCGTCGACGCAGCCTCGGTGCAGCTGTGGTTGGGGCGTTCGTCGAGGAGTTCTGTACGGATGGCACGCGCCTGGCGCTCTATCGTCACGACGTCGAGAACGTGGGTTCCGGCCGGCTCGCGAGATCGATTGGCTTCACTCAGGTCCACACCATCGGCGCGTTCCGGTGGCCAATTGCCGGTTAGGCCGGGCGCAGATAGCTGGGGCGGTTTGCCTCGTACGCATCGATCGCGTCGGCTTTGCCCATGGTGATGCCGATGTCGTCGAGCCCGTTCAAGAAGCGGTGTTGCACGTCGGACTGCATCGGGAATGCAGCGTCGATCCCGGCGGCGGGCACCTCGACCTTGAGCTGCTCGACGTCGACGACGATCGAGGTCTGCGGATCGGCCTCGATCGCGGCCCAGATCGACTCGACGACAGATTCCGCGAGCACGACCGGCACGAGGCCGTTCTTGGTGCAGTTGTTCTTGAAGATGTCAGAGAAGCTCGGAGCGATCACGGCGTCGAACCCGTACTGCTGGATCGCCCACACGGCATGCTCACGTGACGAGCCCACACCGAACGCTGGCCCGGCGACGAGAATGTTCGCGCCGGCGAAGCGTTCGTCGTTGAGAACGAAATCCTGCTCGTCGCGCCATGCGGAGAAGAGACCCTTCTCGAACCCGGTGCGCTCGACTTGCTTCAGCCACACAGCTGGGATGATCTGGTCGGTGTCGACGTCGGAGCGCTTCAGTGGCACGCCGGTTCCGGTGATGACCTGGACGGCCTTCATGACGTGGCGCCTTCCAGGTCGGCGGGTGTACAGAACGTGCCCTTCACGGCGGTTGCAGCGGCAACGGCGGGGGAAACGAGGTGCGTTCGCCCGCCCGGCCCCTGGCGGCCTTCGAAGTTGCGGTTGCTGGTCGACGCGGCTCGTTCCTTGGGCGCAAGCTTGTCGGGGTTCATCGCCAAGCACATCGAGCAACCCGGCTCGCGCCAGTCGGCGCCAGCAGCGGTGAAGATCTTGTCGAGGCCTTCTTCGATTGCCTGGTTGCGCACCCGGTGGCTACCGGGAACGATCATCACGCGTGGAACGGTGACGGTGCGGCCCTCCATCACCGCCGCAGCAGCGCGAAGGTCTTCGATGCGGCTGTTGGTGCACGAACCGATGAACACGGTGTCGACGCTGACGTCACGCATCGACTGTCCGCCCTCGAGGCCCATGTACTCGAGCGCTCGCTCGACGGTCTCGCGGGTCGTGTCGTTGTCGAAGTCGCTCGGCGACGGAATCGGCGCATCGATCGATGCGACCTGTCCCGGGTTGGTTCCCCACGAGACGTGCGGCGTGATCGCAGCAGCGTCGAGGACGACTTCTTTGTCCCACACAGCGTCGTCGTCGGTGAAGAGCTGCTTCCAGTCGGCGACCGCTGCGTCCCAGTCGGCGCCTTGGGGGGCCTGATCGCGTCCTGCGAGGTAGTCGAACGTGGTTTGGTCCGGGGCGATGAGGCCGGCCTTCGCGCCCGCTTCGATCGACATGTTGCAGACCGTCATGCGGCCCTCCATCGACAGCGATGTGATGGCCGAGCCGCGGTACTCGATGACGTGGCCGAGGCCGCCGCCCGTGCCGATCTCGCCGAGGATCGCGAGGATGACGTCCTTGGCGGTGACGCCGGGCTGCAGGTCGCCGTTGACGGTGACCGACATCCACTTCGGGCGTTCCTGGGGGAGCGTCTGCGTGGCGAGCACGTGCTCGACTTCGCTGGTGCCGATACCGAATGCGAGCGATCCGAAGGCGCCGTGGGTGGCGGTGTGGGAGTCGCCGCACACGATGGTCATGCCGGGCATGGTTCGGCCCTGCTCGGGTCCGATCACGTGCACGATGCCCTGGTCAGGGTCGCCCATCGGGAAGTTCGTGATGCCGAACTCGGCGGTGTTGGCGCGCAGCGTGTCGACCTGCTTCTTCGAGATCTCGTCAGCGATCGGCTGGTCGATGTTCTCGGTCGGGACGTTGTGGTCCTCGGTGGCGATCGTGAGCTCTGGCCGGCGGACGGTGCGCCCGGTCAGGCGAAGTCCGTCGAAGGCCTGCGGGCTGGTGACCTCGTGCACGAGGTGGAGATCGATGTAGATGAGGTCGGGTTCGCCCTCGCCCGACTGGACGAGGTGACGTTCCCAGACCTTCTCCGGCAGTGTCTTGCCCATGTTGTTTCCTGTTCT